>JBKKAE010000086.1:0-2981 GCA_046714835.1 Actinomycetota bacterium
GTCCCAGGCCGCCCGAACGGCGCGGAGCGCGTCGTCCTCCGTCGCCCGCGGGAAGCCGAAGACGGCCATGACCGCGTCCCCGATGAACTTCTCGATGTGGCCGCCGTGACGGCCGACCGCAGCTCGCGCGGCGCCGTAGTAGTCGCCCATCACGCGATGAAGGGTTTCGGCGTCGAGCCGGTGAGCGAGGTCGGTGGACCCGGCAAGGTCGACGAACAGGATCGTCACCTGCCGCCGAGATTCCGTCGGTTCGGGGGCATCGAGCTGCTGACCGCAGGACCAGCAGAAGCGAGCGTGATCGGGGTTGTCTGCGGCGCACGACGGGCAGGACGGCACGGATCGAAGCCTACGGCGGGCCGAGACCCGATGGGACCCGTGGGGACGTGAACCGCGGTCGCCTTCGTAACGTCGTGGGCCCGGGCCGCTCCGTAGAGTCCTCGGCGACGGCTAGGTGGGTGGCCGGCTGAGGGCAGGTGCGTGGAGACCTACGACGCGATCGTGATCGGCGGCGGCCACAACGGGCTCACCGCCGCCTACTACCTGGCGAACGCGGGTGTGCGGACCCTCGTGCTGGAGCGACGGGAGATCGTCGGCGGCGCGTGCGTCACCGAGGAGATCGCGCCCGGGTGTCGCGCCTCGACCACCTCGTACATCGCCTCGATGCTCCGGCCCGAGGTGATCCGCGACCTCCGTCTCGAGCGCCACGGCCTGCGCATGATCCCGTGCGAACCCGGACTGCAGGCTGCGTTCGAAGACGGGACGGTCGTGCCGTGGTGGTCCGATCACGATCGCGCCGTGAAGGAGTTCGCGTCGAGCATCTCGGAGAAGGATGCGATCTCGTTCGACCAGGTCCATCGCCGGCTCCACGGCCTCGCCCGCTATCTCCAGCCCTTCTTCCTCGAGGAGCCACCCAACCTGTATGCGCGCGGCTGGGCGAAGGTGCGGGAAGGGAGTCGTGCGTGGCGGCGGTTCCGGAGGATCTCGGGTGACGAGCTCGCAGATCTCGTTCGGTTCACGACGGGATCGCTCGGGGAGTTCGTGGAGCGACACTTCGAGAGCGACCGCATGCGGAGGATGTACCTCGCGAACAACGTGTACGGGATGCACGCACCTCCTTACATGCCCGGCACCGCGATCGGCCTGCTGTTCCATCTGCTGTCCGGCGGTGCCGAAGGTGTGCAGGGGTTCTACGGCCACGTGCTGGGAGGGATGGGTTCCGTGACCCAGGCGATGGCGGCGGCGGTCACGGAGGCAGGAGGCGCGATCGGCGTGTCGTCGCCGGTCGCGAGGGTGCAGGTCCGGGCGGGTCGTGCGACCGGGGTGGTGTTGGAGTCCGGCGAAGAGCTCGAGGCGAAGATGGTGCTGTCCAACGCCGATCCCAAGCGGACGTTCCTCGGGATGATCGAGCCCGGCGTGCTACCCGACGACTTCCGCGACGACGTCGCCGCGATCAAGATGGCCGGGCCATGCGCGAAAGTGAACTTCGTGCTGTCCGCGGAACCGTCGTGGACGGGGATGCCCGCGGACGCGGACGCCAACCGCCGTTCCCTGGCCACGCTGGTGCCCACGCTGGAGGAAGCACAGCGGATCTACGACCGCCACCGCGAGGGCGAGATCCCGGACCGGCTGTGGGTCGATTGCGTGACGGCCTCCAACGTCGACGCCACCCTCGCGCCCCCGGGCGTTCACGTGATGACGGCGTTCGTGCAGTACGTGCCCTACGAACTCAGGCGGGGAACCTGGGACGAGCGACGGGAGGAACTCCTGCGGAAGGTCGTGGCGAGGATCGAGGAGCACGCGCCCGGCTTCTCCGGCACGATCGAGACCGCGCAGGTGCTGACGCCGCTCGACCTCGAGCGAACCTACGGACTGACCGAGGGGAACATCTTCCACGGCGACCTGCACATCGGACAGCTCTTCTCGATGCGTCCGCTGCCGGCATGGTCTCGCTACCGGACGCCCATCGAGGGTCTGTACCTGTGCGGAGCGGGCGCGCATCCGGGCGGCGGCGTGACCGGGGCTCCCGGCTACGGAGCGTCGCATGCCGCGCTCCGTGACCTCGGGCGTGGACGCGGACGGCGGCGCTCGTGGCGCTGAAGGTGCCGTGTCCGAACTGCGGGTGGCGGCCGTCCACCGAGTTCGCCTGGGGTGGTGAGCTCCGGCCCATCGAGGCGCCCGACGTGGAGTCCGACTTCGCGCGGGTCTTCCTCCCGGCGAACGCCGCGGGCGCGCAGGCCGAGCGCTGGTTCCACCTCCTCGGGTGCCGCCGCTGGATCACCGTGACGCGCGATACGACGAACGAGGTCCGGTAGGTGGGCGCAGGGCTGCGGCTCGGCCGGAGACGTGTGCCGGTCGAGGACCGTGACACGATCGCGTCGGCGATGTACCGAGCGGGGATCCGCACGTTCTCGAGGTCCCTCAAGTACCACCGCCGGCGAGGGCTGTACTGCGGGACGGGCGAGTGTCCGAACTGCCTCGTCACGGTCGACGGCGTGCCCGGAGTTCGCTCGTGCGTGACCCCGGCTCGAGACGGGATGCGCGTGCGTCGAGAGGGTGGGTGGCCGTCGGTCGAGCGCGATGTGCTCTCGGTGCTCGACCGGCTGCACGTCTTTCTGCCGGTCGGCTTCTACTACAAGACGTTCATCCGGCCACGGTGGATGTGGGCGATCGCGGATCGGGCGATCCGGCGGTCGGTCGGGCTCGGACGCCTGCCGGCCGGGCCGGTCGTGGCCGGCACTTCGCGGCACCTCCATTGCGACGTCCTGGTGGTGGGCGGGGGCGAGTCGGGCCGCGGTCACGCACGAGCGAACGCCGGGCACGCCGTCGACCGTGACGAGGCAGTTCGGACACTCGCCCGTCCCGCAGTACAGCCCCCGCCGGCGGTGGTACTTGAGGGATCTCGAGAACGTGCGGATCCCCGCTCGGTACATCGCGGACGCGATCGTGTCGCCGTCCTCGACCGGCACACGTCTCCGGCCGAG
>JBKKAE010000087.1:0-11759 GCA_046714835.1 Actinomycetota bacterium
TCAAGCAGTCGGCCTTCGGTTTGTCTGGCGGCCAGCAACAGCGACTGTGCATTGCGAGGACGATCGCGGTGCGCCCCGAGGTCATCTTGATGGACGAGCCCTGCTCTGCCCTGGACCCGATCGCGACCGCCAAGATCGAGGACCTGATGCGCGATCTGGTCTCTGAGTACACGATCGTGATCGTCACGCACAACATGCAGCAGGCGGCCCGTGTCTCGGACCGGACGGCGTTCTTCACGGTCGACGTCGCCGACGACGGGCACCGCACGGGGCACATCGTGGAGTTCGATCGGACGGAGACGATCTTCACCAACCCTTCCGATCGGCGCACGGAGGACTACGTCACGGGGAGGTTCGGATGACCCGAGAGCACTTCCACGAGCAGCTCGAGCGTGTGGAGCTGCAACTCCTGTCGATGGGGGAGCTCGCGTCGGCGGCCGTGCAGCGCTCCGTCGAGGCGCTCGTGCAACACGACGATGCGAAAGCGCAGGGCGTGATCGACGACGATGACGCCATCGATGATCTCTATCTCCAGATCGACCACGACCTGCTGGAGATGCTCGCGTTGCAGTCGCCTGTCGCGACACAGCTACGGCTCGTCTCGGCGATCCTCCACAGCTGTCTCCACCTGGAGCGGATCGGGGATCAGGCCGTGAACATCGCGAAGCTCTATCTCGCGACCCGCGAACTGCCTCCCAGTCAGAGCTTGCTCCAGCAGCTCGACGAGATGGGTGCGTATGTGGTCGCGATGATCCGCACCGCCCTGGAGGCCTTCCGCACCCGAGACCTGGAGCTTTGTCTGAAGCTGCCGACGATGGATGACCCGGTGGATCGGCTCAATCGCGGCACGCACCTCGAGGCGTTGAAGCTCGCCGACGACCCGCGCGCACTGGACTGGGGTCTGCACATGAACCTCGCGGCTCGCGCGCTCGAGCGCGTCGGGGACAACGCGGTGGACATCGCCGAGCAGGTGGGGTACCTGATCACGGGAGAGTTCCGCGAGTTCACCGACGCTTCTCACGAGGTACCGACCGCCGGGGCGGATGCGTGATCGAGGAAGCCCCCGCCCCGCGGATCCTCGTGGTGGAGGATGAGGAGTCGCTGGCAGATACCGTGCGCTACAACCTCGAGCGCGAGGGCTACGTGGTGACGGTCGCCGCCGACGGGCGGAAGGCTCTGGAGCGCTTCCGCAGCGAGGGTCCGTCCCTCGTCATCCTGGATCTCATGCTGCCCGAGATGTCGGGACTCGACGTATGCCGGCAGATCCGCCAGATCTCCAACGTCCCCATCATCATGGTCACCGCGAAGGACTCGGAGGCCGACAAGGTCTCCGGCCTCGAGCTCGGCGCCGACGACTACGTCACGAAGCCGTTCTCGGTCCGGGAGCTCGTCTCACGCGTGCGGGCCCATCTGCGCCGGGCGGGGATGCGTACAGCCGAACCGGAGGAGGACGTCCTCAGCGGGGGTCCGGTGTCCCTCGACGTCGCGAAGCACGAGGTCATCGTCCGGGGCGAGACGGTGGGGTTCCCTCCCAAGGAGTTCGAGCTGCTCGAGACGTTCCTTCGCCGGCAGGGACGGCTCCTCACGCGCGACTTCCTCATCGAGGAGGTCTGGGGTGCAGGCTATTTCGGTGATACGAAGACGTTGGACGTCCACGTCAAGAGGATCCGGAAGAAGGTGGAGCAGGACCCGCACCTCCCCAAGCACCTCGTCACCGTGAGGGGCCTCGGCTACAAGTTCATCGGCTGAGCGCCCGCCACCGGATGCCCTTCGCCAAGAGGTTGCCGAGCTCCGTTCGGCGGACTGGCGATCCGGCGGATCGACCGGCTACCATCGGCGCTCCGATGCTGGATCCCTTCCCCCGAACCGAGCGATTCCTCAACCGCGAGCTCTCCTGGCTGGAGTTCAACGCTCGCGTCCTCGCGCTGGCAGAGGACCCCTCGAACCGGCTCCTCGAGCGGGTGAAGTTCCTCGCGATCTTCGGCTCCAATCTGGACGAGTTCTTCCAGGTGCGTGTGGCCGGCCTCCAGGAACAGCGGGAAGCCGGTGTCGGCCCCGCGTCTCCCGAGGGATCGACACCGGAGGAGCAGCTGGCCGGCATCACGGGACGCGTCGCGGAGCTCTACCGTCGAACGGACGCGTTGTGGCGGGGGGACCTCCAGCCGGGCCTCGAGAAGGAGGGTGTGAGGCTCGTCGGTTGGGCCGAGCTCGACGCGCGCGACCGCGAGCACCTCGGTGAGCTCTTCCGCGAGCGCGTCTTCCCGGTCCTCACTCCGCTCTCCGTCGATCCGGCGCATCCGTTCCCGTACATCTCATCCCTGTCTCTCAACCTCGCCGCGCTCGTTCGCGACCCATCCAGCGGAGAACGGCGCTTCGCGCGCGTGAAGGTGCCGCCTCTGCTTCCGCGATTCCTCGAGATGCCGGACGGCGAGCGGTTCGTCCCGATCGAGCAGGTCATCGCAGCACACCTGGAGGTCCTGTTCCCGGGCATGGAGATCGTCGGGTACTCGGTCTTCCGCCTCACCCGAGACGCGGACTTCGAGCTGGAGGAAGAGGAGGGCGGGGATCTGCTCGAGGCGATCGAGTCCGTCCTTCGACGCCGGCTCCGCGGCGCGACCCCGGTTCGGCTCGAGCTCGACGCCGACTCCACCGAGGAGGTCCGAACGCTCTTGACGCGAGAGCTCGCGCTCCTTCCCGACGAGGTGTTCGTCGTGGAGGGGCTGCTCGACCCGTCGGCGCTGTGGTCCCTCTACGAGCTCGACCGTCCGGAGCTGAAGGACGACCCGTGGACCCCCGTGACCCAGCCGCGCTTGGAGGGCGTCGAAGACTACTTCGAGGTCATCTCGAAAAGCGATCTCCTCGTCCATCACCCCTACGACTCGTTCGAGACCTCCGTCGAGGCCTTCATCGAACAGGCGGCGCAGGATCCGTCCGTCCTGGCGATCAAGCTCGCGCTCTACCGCACGTCCGAGGAGAGCCCGATCGTCCGCGCCCTGGTACGCGCAGCCGAGGCCGGGAAGCAGGTCGTCGCACTCGTCGAGCTCCAGGCGCGCTTCGACGAGCGTGCCAACATCACGCAGGCTCGCACGCTGGAGCAGGCGGGCGTTCACGTCGTCTACGGCATCGTGGGATTGAAGACGCACGCCAAGGTGTGCCTGATCGTCCGGCGCGAGCTCTCCGGCATCCGTCGCTACGCACACGTCGGCACCGGCAACTACAACCCGAGCACCGCTCGCCTGTACGAAGACGTCGGCCTGCTGACCGCCGACCCCGAGCTCGGCGCGGACCTCAGCGACCTCTTCAACCTGCTCACCGGCTACAGCCGTCAGCAGACCTATCGTCGCCTGCTGGTCGCTCCCACGGATCTGAAGCAGCGGCTGATCGAGCTGATCCAGGCGGAGGCGATGGCGGGAGACGGGTCCATCGTCTTGAAGATGAACAGCCTGGTCGATGCCGAGACGATCGACGCGCTCTACGAGGCTTCGCGCGCGGGGGTCGGGGTGGACCTGATCGTGCGAGGGATCTGCTGCCTCCGGCCGGGGGTGCCCGGCCTCTCCGACACCATCCGAGTCAGGTCGATCGTCGGCCGCTTCCTCGAGCATTCGCGGATCTTCCGATTCGGCAGCCGCGAGCGCGGCCACCAACATTTCATCGGATCGGCGGATCTCATGCCACGGAACCTCGAGCGACGCGTCGAGGTGACGGTTCCGGTGTTCGATCCAGCCTTGCGTGAGCGCCTCGACCAGATCCTCCAGGCCGGGTTGGAGGATGATGTGCTCGCCTGGGACCTCGGATCCGACGGTGTGTGGACGAAGGTGGAGACGGAGCGTGGGGTGAGCGCCCAAGAGCGGCTCATGCAGCTCGCCGTCGAGCGCGGGGACAGTCATCGATGACTGACAGCGAAGCCATGGCGCTGGCTCTCGCGGCACAGGTGGAGCTTGAGCTGGATCACCTCACACGACTCCCCGGAGAGCCGACCGCGCTCGACGTCATCCGGTCCGCGATCGCCGGCTCCACGATCAAGCTCGCGTCGAACGATCCGGTCGTCCGGCTGGGAGAGGATCCCGAAGGTGTGCACAGGGCGCGGGTCGCCGCCCGGCGGCTGCGGTCGGACCTCCGGACGTTCCGACCGCTCCTCGACCGGGAGTGGGCCGGGGACCTGCGAGCCGAGCTCAGGTGGCTGGGTCGACTCCTCGGGCCGGTTCGTGACGCGGAGGTGCTCGGAGCCAGGATCCAGGGGCGGGTCGCGGGGATGGTGGACCTCGAGATGGCGTCGGCGAAGGTCCTCCTCGACGGTCTCGAGAGCGATCGTCTCGCGGACCGGCGCCGGCTTCTGGAAGGCCTTCGTTCGCGAAGATACGAGCAGCTCGTCGTGCGGCTCGTGCGCGCCGCACGCGAGCCGGTGGTGAGACGCGAGCGGGTGGAATGGCCTGCCGCGACCACGGGAACACTGATGAAGCGTCCCTGGGGGAGGCTGTGCGGGACCGCCACGGCGCTGGGCGCCGGCTCGAGCGACGCCGCGCTTCACGCCACCCGGATCGACACGAAGCGGGTGCGCTACGGGGCCGAGGCGCTCATCCCCGTGTTCGGGAAGCGAGCGGCTCGCTTCGCCTCTGCGGCAGAGGCGCTCCAGGGGGTCCTCGGCGAGCATCAGGACGCCGTCGTGGCGATGGCCTGGCTCGCGGACCGGGCGATGGAGGCCGATGATCAGGAAGTGGCGTTCACCGCCGGACGCCTCGCGGAGCTCGAAACCGCCTCGCGCGATCGGGCGAGAGAGGCATGGCCGAAGGCATGGAGGCGCCTCGAGCGAAGGAAGCGCTTCTGGAGGGGATGAGCGAGGTTCGCGCGGCGGGCGGGGTCGTCTGTCGCCGTGAGGACGGACGCGTGCAGACCGTGCTCGTGCATCGCCCCCGCTACGACGACTGGTCGCTGCCGAAGGGCAAGCTGCTCGACGGCGAGTCCTTCGAAGAGGCGGCCATCCGCGAAGTGCGGGAGGAAACCGGGCTCGAATGCCGGATCGACTGCGAGCTGCCAACGTCCCGCTACACGGACCAGCACGGCGTGCCGAAGGTGGTCCGCTACTGGTCCATGGAAGCGCTCGACGGACATGACCTCCATCCGACGGACGAGGTGGATGAAGCGAGGTGGTTCACGATCTCAGAGGCGCGGGACGTCCTCACCTACGACCGTGATCGAGCGGTGCTCGATGCGGCGACCACGGCAGATGCTCCCGCCTTCCTCATCCGCCATGCGAAGGCGGGGGATCGACGAACGTGGTCGGGAGACGATCTCTCGAGACCCCTTTCCAAGACCGGGCGCCGCCAAGCCAAGGTCCTCGTGCACGTGCAGTCGAGCGATCTGATCGAGAGGATCTTGAGCAGTCCGGCGGTTCGATGCGTGGAGACGGTGAAACCGCTCTCAGAGCAGCGGGGGCTCCCGATCGAGCCCCGCGACGAGCTGCGGGAAGGAGCACCGCTCGACGGCCTGCTCGGGCTGCTCGAGGAGCTCCGGTCGACTCCGTCGGTGCTGTGTGGCCACGGGGACCTGATCCCGGCGGTCATCGAGCACCTCGAGGCGCGGGGCACGGTCGTCGGACCGGAGCGTGGCTGGAAGAAGGGATCGGTCTGGGTACTGGAGCGCGAGAACGGCCTCGTCGTGCGTGCGACGTACGTCCCGCCGCCGCCGGTCGACCGCAAGCCTCGTGCTCGCGATCGGGAGCCCGCGGTCAAGCGCCGGGGCGCCTGAATCACGACCCAGACCCTCTAGGACGGAGCTGCTCCCGACTTCTTCGTCAGCGAATGGATCTCCCTCGTGAGCTCCAGGATCTGTCGAGAGATGGTGATGAGCTCCTCGTTCTGTTGTTCTTCCGCCTGGACCGTCTGCCATTGATGTTCCGCGAGGGCGGCACGTCTCTCGTCGGCGCGGTTCTGGCTGATCATCACGAACGTCGAGAGGAAGATCGCCTCCAACGACACCAGCATCGTCAGAAAGCCGAACGGGAACTTCTCGACCCGAAGGACGATCCAGAGCGTGAACCAGAAGATGTGGAGATAGACGAACGGCATCGAGCCGGCGAAGCCGGTGATGGCATCCGCGATCCGATCCTGCCGGCTGCGAGAGCGCTCCTCCAGGTGCCGGCGCAGGACCGGATGTGTCCAGGTGGTACGGCGTCGCGGCCTCATCGGCCCCCTCCCTCGATCGTCCCGTGGCAAGGCTAGCCCGAACACAGCGGCCGGGTTCTTCTCCCGTATCCGCGAGCGGCTCCGGTACGCTCAGACGATGGAGGCCTTCGCGTTCCGAGAGGGGGCCCTTGGATCCGATGCCGTTCCCTTGGATGCACTCCGTGCCGCGGTGTCGGGCCTCGGGGAAGGTGAGTGGATCTGGGTCGACGCCGTCGACCCGAGCATGGACGATCTCACGACGCTCCAGAAGCAGCTCGACCTCCACGACCTCGCGGTGGAAGACGTCCAGCATCGGGATCAGCGGCCCAAGCTCGACCTGTACCCTGGACATGCGTTCGCGGTCTTCCGGCCGCTCTCGTACCGACCCGACGGCCCCACCGGATCAGAGCTGTTCCTCTTCGTGTCGCGTCGATTCCTCGTGACGCTGCGTTTCCCCCCCGTCTTCGAGATGGAGAAGGCGAAGCACCGTTGGCCGATCCTGGCTACCCTCGCGCCGGGGCCCTGCTCCGCCCTCTACGCCGTCGCCGACGAGATCGTGGACGAGTACCTGGAGGTCGTGGAGAAGCTGGAAGAGCGGGCGGACGAGCTGGAGGGTGAGGTCTTCCGGTCTGAGTTCGTCCAGGCCGAGGGAGCGCAATTGCAACTCGAGATCCTCCGCCTCCGCAGGGATGCGGTCCGGCTCAAGCGGCATGCGATCCCGACCCGCCAGGTGATCGATCGTCTCGCGGACGACTCCGATCTCGTGACCGAGCCACTCGTGCCGTATCTCCGGGATATCACAGACCATCTGCTCAGGACGATCGAGCTCACCGACGGTGTTCGCGAGATCCTGACGACGATCGTGGACATCCGGATGGCGCAGTCGGCCAATCAGTTGAACGAGGTCATGAAGAAGCTCTCGGCGTGGGCCGGCATCATCCTCGTGCCGACACTGATCGCAGGGATCTACGGCATGAATTTCGATCACATGCCGGAGCTGCACTGGACGCTGGGCTACCCATTGGCGCTCGGGATGATGGTGGCGGCCGCCGCCGCGCTGTATGTCGGGTTCCGGAAGCGAGGGTGGCTCTAGCGGTGTGCCGGGCCGTCAAGGTGCTCTGTGTGGCCACCGACGACGAAAGCCTCGGAGCGCTCCGGCGCGCCACCACCGCGGCCGAGTGGGAGCTCACGCCCGGTGCGATCAACGAGACCGACGCGCTCGGAGTGATCGACGCGGAGCGACCGCATGCGATGGTGGTGTTCGGGAGCTACGAGGCGTTGGTCACGCTGGTCAGAGATCGGTTCCCAGCGATGCGGATCGTGACCGATCGGGACGCGCCCGGGACGAGCGCGGTGGCCTCCTCGCGTGATGATGTGCGGGAGATCCTCCGCTCGCTCGCTCGTCCGGGCGGTCCGATCGTGGAACGTTCCGGCGCTCAGCCTCCCCAGGGAGACCAGCCGTAGCGCCTCACCATACGCATCGTCACGAAGATGTTGGCCCGAGCGTTGAACGCGGACCAGTTCTCGAAGCCGAAGTCCTCCGCGCGATCCGGCCAATATCTCAGGAGGTGCTGGTAGATCCCTGCGGCGTCCCCGTAGGAGTTATAGGCGCTCGGTCGGTATCGGGACTCACGCCAGGCGATATAGAGGGCCTTGCGTTGACCCACTCCGTGGTACGAGGCCGCGCACTTGATCAGCTGTTTGACGTGCCATGTGCTCTGTCGCCAGTCGATCGGGCAGATCCTCGACGAGACGGCGCGTATGTCGTCTCGTTGGACCATCGCCTGCGATGTCGTGGCGGCGGGGAAGCTCATGATGACGGCGGTCAGGATCGATGCCGCGACGAGGGCGCGGCCTTTCCGGATCATCGTGGTCATGGGCTGGATCACCCTCGCGGCGGACGCGGCTGGTGGCCTCGCCCTGGACCGAGCCGACGGATCACTCCGCTGGGGCCCTGTCCACCGCGCTAGGTCGTGGGTGTACGCATCACCTCCTGGTCTCGTCTTCTCTGTGCGACCTTCGTCGACCTCGATCCGTGCTCCCCTTCTCCCACGCATGAACGCACGCCGAACCACACCCTGGGAAGGTGGGAAGCGCGCGTCGTGCGCAGGAGGACCGGGCCACTCGGTCCGAAGCCGACAGCAACCACCCTAGCCCGACCTACCGACATCCGGCAACCCTGGGCCTCGGGCCACCGGAGCGGGTTCCCAGGGCCCCATAGGTACGATGTGTCCATGGGAACGGTCCTGCTCGCGGCTCCTCGGGGATACTGCGCAGGGGTCGAGCGAGCCGTGGATGCGGTCGAGCGAGCTCTCGAGATGCATGGAGGCCCCGTCTACGTCCGCAAGCAGATCGTGCACAACCTCCACGTCGTGCGCGACCTGGAACGCAAAGGGGCCGTCTTCGTCGACGAGCTCGATGAGGTGCCCGGGGGGGCGGTCGTGGTCCTTTCCGCTCACGGATCGTCGCCGACGGTCCACGCCGATGCGGCGTCTCGCGGGCTGGAGCTCATCGACGCGACGTGTCCCTTGGTCACGAAGGTCCACTTGGAGGCGCGACGATTCGCCGAGGACGACCAGACCATCCTCCTGATAGGCCACGCAGGACACGAAGAGGTCGAAGGCACGAGCGGGCAGGCGCCCGAGAGGACCATCCTGGTGCAATCGATCGAGGAGGCTGAGCGTGTGGAGGTGCCCGATCCCTCCCGGCTCTCCTACCTCACCCAGACCACCCTGTCGGTCGACGAGACGAACGAGATCGTGGGCGTCCTTCGGGGCCGCTTCCCCGAGATCCAGGGCCCCCCTCGTGAGGACATCTGCTACGCGACGCAGAATCGCCAGGACGCCGTGAAGGAGGTCGTCCGCCGGGCCGACGTCGTGCTCGTGATCGGCTCCCGGAACTCCTCCAACTCGAATCGGCTGGCCGAGGTCAGCCGAGAGAGAGGAACGCCGGCCTATCTGGTGGACGACGAGACCGAGGTCGATCCGTCCTGGCTCGACGGCGCCGAGGTCGTCGGGCTCACATCCGGTGCATCTGCGCCGGAGGTGCTGGTGACCCGGATGCTCGAGTGGCTGGCGGTGCGAGGATTCGATCGGGTGGAACAGGCGCTGATCACCGAGGAGAGCGTCCGGTTCGCCCTGCCCGCCGGCGTCCGAGCTACGACCAAGAGCTGAACTGGTCCCGGTCCTCCTCGGGCTCCTCGTAGTCGACCGAGACCAGCGTGCTGGTCGAGCGAACCCCGGGGAGCGCGTGGATCTTGTCGAGCACGATGGCGGAGGCGACCTCCCAGGGCTCCGGGATGCAGGCCATCAGATCCCAGCGTCCGCCCAGCACCGCGGCGCCGGACACCCCGCCGATCTCGGAGAGGCGCTCGTACAGGCCGGCCGCAGCTCCCGCGTCGGCCTCGATGTGGACGTAGCACGCTCCCCGGATGATCTGCGGGGTCGGCAGGCCTCCGAAACCCACCACGCCGAGCCGATCCGGCGGCACCACCGGCGCGGTGAGCGTGCGCTCGACACCCTCGATCGTCTGGAGCTCCGACAGCACGCCGGTCGCGACCGTCGCGAGGTCGGGTCCGTCGATCAGGCAGAGGACGTCCCAGTTCCCGATCACCACGACGGATCGGCGCGCCGTCGCGGTGGAGGTGAGCCGGTTCCGGACGGGTCCGATGGTGCCGGGGCGAACCCGCAGGTAGACGAACGCTTCCATGAGAGGAGGCTAGGCCAGCCCCCCAAACCGAACAAGCACCGAACAAGGACCGATCGCGTCACCCCTGTGCGGGGACGGGCGCCCGCGTGAGGGCGGCGAGCTCTTCTTCGCCTTCCTCCGGGCCGACGGAGATCACGCGGTCGCCCTCCTGGAACGAGAATCCGGAGCGGGGGCGATAGATCCAGCGGGAACCGCGCTGGACCGCGAGCACGAACATGCCGGTCTCCGTCTCCACGCGGAGCTCCTTGAGCGAGTGTCCCGCGGCCTGCGAGCCCCGCTCCACCACCACCTCCGAGCTCGTCTCTTCGGTCTCCTCGAGGGCGAGCTGCACGACGGGATGGAGGGGCTCGCCTTGCTCCACGTACCAGGTCATGTCGCGGGCCGCGTCGCAGACGTACTCGGATGCCGCGCCCAGGCGAAGGAGCCCGCGCAAAGCGTCGGGATCGCGAGCCTCGGGCGCCGCGCGAAGGACCCAGGATTCGAGCTCGTCGTGCAGGATGTCGGAGCGTGCCTCGAGGGTGCCGACCTCGGCCGCGAGCGAACGGTTGTTGAACAGGAGCGCGGAGTACGCCAGCCCGACGGCCGCCTCGGCGAGGTCCTTCAGCTCCACCAGGATGTCCACCGCCCGGTCCAGCTCCGAGAGGGGCGGCGACTCCTCGTCCGACGCCTCCGGGAGAGGCGGGGCGCCCGCCAGCTCGCGGACGTGGTTCACCCCTTCCTCGGGACCCCGGATCAGCAGCACGTCCCCGGAGGAGAGCACGTCCTCGGCGCCGGGATCGAACCGCCAGTCCATGCCGCTTCGGATCGCGACCACCCACATACCCGATTCCGTCGGCAGCGACAGATCGCGGAGCGTGCGGCCGCCTGCGGGCGCGTCGTCGCGGATCTTGATCCTCGCCGTCATCTCGTCCGCGTGGCGGAGGTCCTGGCGGAGCGCGTCCGGGATCCCGAGCCGGGCGGCGACGACGCGCGCGATGTCGGAGGCCGCGTCACCCACGCGCTCGATCGCGTGCGCGATCCACAGCACGCCGGCCATCCCTTCCGCGTCCTCGGGGCTGCGGGCAGCGAGCATCGCCGTGATGCGGAGACGGCGGAGGTGCTCGCTCATCCGCTGCTCGAGCCGCTCGACCTCCTGCGCGAGCTTCTCTTCGTTGAAGAAGACGGCCGCATAGGCCAGGTCGACCATGAGCTCCGAGGCGTCTTTCAGCTCGACCAGGAGGTCCTTGACGTTGCGAGGTTGATCGTCCATCACGGGAGTACTCCAGATGTTCTCATGACGGGCAGGATGGCCGCTACGCCCGCGAGGTCCAGGAGCGACGTGATGAAGGGAACACCCTGGTTGTCCGGGGCGATCCCGAAGCGCGCGGTGAGCACGGCCGTGTAGTAGCCGACCACCAGAGTGATCGGCAGCACGATCGCTCCGGCGAACAACGTGGCTCCGATCAACAGACCGGGGGACGGGTCCGGGCCCTCGGTCAGGGTGGACAGGGCCCATGCGGCGGCGCCGATCGCCGTGAACACGAGCGCGCCCAACGAGATGACGATGGCGCCGTCGACGACGGCCGGGATCTCGGGTCGTCCCCGGGGGGTGATGACGCCAGCTGGAGCTTGGAGGACAGGCGCGATGAGAGGATCCCCCCGAGTGCCCCCGCCTGCGAGACGAACGGGGGAATCAAGATCAACACGGCCGTGGCCGCCTGGAGTTCGCCGCGATGCGCCTCGAGCAGTGCTCCCGCGAAGATGTCGAGCAGCGGGGCGAGCGCGACGACCGCGGCCATCTCCAGGAGGATGCGGCGCACCCTCACCTCCACGAAGAACGCCGCGATCAGCGCGCCGGGGCGGGGGGCGCCCCGGCCCGGCCCCGCCGAGCAGAGCCCACCCGACGACGCC
>JBKKAE010000088.1:0-4384 GCA_046714835.1 Actinomycetota bacterium
TGCGGGTCGGGGTCAACACCGGTGAAGCCCTAGTCTCGCTCGGCGCCAGTCCCCTGCACGGCGAGGGCATGGCCGCGGGCGACGTCGTGAACACGGCGGCCCGGCTGCAGACCTCCGCGCCGGTCGATGGGATCGTCGTGGGTGAGACGACTTATCGCGCGACGGAGCGCGCGATCGAGTACCGGACCACCGAGGCGATCGAGGCGAAGGGCAAGGCAGAGCCGGTAACCGCCTGGGAGGTGCTCGAGGCGAGGTCCAGCTACGGAGTCGACATCACCCGGCGAGTCGACACGTCGCTCGTCGGTCGCGAGCGCGAGCACGCGATGCTTCGGGACGCCCTCGATCGGGCGCGCCATCAGGACGAGCCGCAGCTCGTGACCCTGGTGGGCGAGCCTGGGATCGGGAAGAGCCGCCTGGTCCACGAGCTCTCCGCCCACATCGAGGCGATGCCGGACCTGATCGCCTGGCGCCAGGGCCGGTGCCTGCCCTACGGCGACGGCGTCAGTTACTGGGCGCTCGGCGAGATGGTGAAGGCCGAGGCCGGGATCCTCGAGACGGATCCGTACGGCGAGGCGTCCGCCAAGCTCGATCGCACCGTGCAGGAGCTGATCACCGACGTCGACGAACGCGGTTGGGTCTCCCGGCATCTCCGGCCGCTCGTGGGACTCACGCAGGAGCGAGGATCGGGTGAGGAGGGCTCGGACGAGGGTCCCGCCGCATGGCGCCGATTCCTCGAAGCGCTCGCGGAGCGGCGGCCGACGGTGCTGATATTCGAGGACCTCCACTGGGCCGACGACGGGCTCCTGGACTTCCTCGACTATCTGATCGACTGGACGCGAGACGTTCCCCTGCTCGTCCTCTGCACCGCGAGACCCGAGCTCCTTGTCCGGCGGCCGGACTGGGGTGGCGGCAAGCTGAACGCGGCCACGATCTCGCTCGCACCCCTGTCCGACGAGGAGACGGCGCGCTTGCTCTCCGGTCTCCTCGACCGGGCCCTGCTCCCGGCCGACCTCCAATCGGCGCTCCTCGCCCGCGCCGGAGGCAACCCGCTCTATGCGGAGGAGTTCGCGCGGATGGCGGCGAACCGATCGGCGGCCGACCTGGCGACCGTCGAGCTCCCCGGCTCGGTCCAGGGGATCATCGCGGCCCGTCTCGACGGGCTGGACCTCGATGACAAGTCGCTCCTGCTCGACGCCTCCGTAGTCGGGAAGACGTTCTGGCTCGGCGCCGTCGCGGCGATCGGCGGACGAACCCCGGCCGAACTCGAAGAGCGGCTCCACGAGCTCGAGCGGGGACGGTTCGTTCGTCGATCACGCCGATCATCGGTGGGGAGTGAGACCGAGTACGCGTTCCTGCACCTCCTGGTCCGCGACGTCGCCTACGGGCAGATCCCCCGGGGGGCGCGGGCGGACAAGCATCGGGCCGCGGCCGACTGGATCGGCTCGCTCGGCGGGGAGCGCATCGAGGATCGGGCCGAGCTCCTCGCGCACCACTACCTCTCCGCGCTCGAGCTGGCCAGGGCCGCGGGTCAGGACACGACCGACCTTGAACGCCCGGCTCGGCTGGCCCTCCGCGCGGCCGGCGACCGCGCGTTCGGCCTGGCCGCGTACGCGGCGGCCGAGCGCGCGTACGCCGCGGCCGTCGATCTCTGGGCCGATGACGATCCGGAGCGGCCGAAACTGCTGTACCAGTACGGGCGAACGATCTGGGTCCATCGCGACGCCGGCGACGAGATCCTCGCCGACGCGAGGGACGCGCTCCTGCGGGCGGGCGACGTCGAGACGGCAGCCCTCGCCGAGCTCCTGATCGGAGACCACATCTGGCGGCGGGGCGAGGGCAGGCAGGCCCAGGAACGGTTCGATCGGGCCGCTTCGCTGATCGAGGGCCGGGCTCCCTCGGGCGCGGTGGCGCACGCGAAGGCCCACCTCGCTCGGTACCTCATGGTGACCGGTCGTTCAGCGGACGCGATCCGGGTCGGCCAGGAGGCGATCGCGATCTCTGGGGAGGTCGGGCGCGAAGAGGTCAAGACGTTCGCCCTGAACTCCGTCGGGACCGCCAGGATCAACATGGGCGATCTCGGCGGCTTCGACGACATCGAGGAGAGCATCGACGTCGCCGAGCGGGCCGTGCTCCCCTGGCACATCACGAGGAACAACGTGAACCTCGGCGTCTCTCTTTTCTATGCGGGGGAGGTCCGCCGTGCACTAGAGGTGCACCAGCGGAACCTCGAGTACGCCCGTCGGATCGGGATGGACGGGGCGATCATCTGGAACCTCGCGGAGGTGGCGTTCGACCTGTCCCTCGTCGGACGCTGGGACGAGTCGCTCGAGATCGTCGATGCCGAGATCGCCCGGATGGAGGCGGGCGCGCCGCACTACCTGGAGGTCCAGCACCGCCAGAGCCGGGCGAGGATCAGGATGGGGCGGGGCGATCCCAAGGGCGCGCTCGACGACGCCGACCGTGGGGTGG
The DNA here is from genome assembly GCA_046714835.1 of Actinomycetota bacterium. Taxonomy (GTDB): domain Bacteria; phylum Actinomycetota; class UBA4738; order UBA4738; family HRBIN12; genus JAJNBA01. The sequence goes on from JBKKAE010000088.1 coordinate 2,470, forward strand.
AGGTCGGCCGGAGCGCGGGGGACCCTCAGGCGCTCTTGCCCACCCTCGCCGAGCGGGGTCGGGTCCTGTTCCTCCTCGGACGGGTGGAGGAGGCGGAGGCCACGGTCGACGAGATCCTCCGATCCACGGACCCGCAACCGGTGATGGACTGGTCCTGGTGGATCGTCCCCGCGGCCATCGTGCTCACCGAGGTGGGACGGGGTCAGGAGATCCTCGCGCTGGGAGGCGAAGATCTCCCATCGCGATGGATCCAGGCCGCCCGGCTCTGGGCCTCGGGTGATCGTGCGGGCGCTGCCGATCGCTTCGAGGAGATCGGCTCGACCCCCGACGAGGCCTACGCCCGCGCGAAGGAAGCCGAGCGACTGATCGGGGCCGGACGACGCTCCGAGGCCGAACCCTTCCTCTCGCGCGCGCTCGAGCTCTACCGGGGGATGGGCGCGACCGCGTTCATCCGGGACGCGGAGAAGCTGCTGGCGCCGCCCGCGTAAGCGGACCTACGACCGGGAGCCGGGTGCGTAGCCGAGCTCGACGTCGACCACGTTGCGAAGCGGCTCGCCCGCGACGAACCGACGCAGGTTCTCCACGAACAGCGCCACCACGTCGGCCTCCCACCCTTCGTGATCGCCGGCGCGGTGTGGAGACACGAGCACGTTCGGCATACGCCACAGCGGGCTCTCGGCCGGCAAGGGCTCCACCTCGAAAACGTCGAGCGCCGCGCCGGCGATCACGCCGTCCCGCAACGCCTCGACCAATGCGGCCTCGTCCACCGTCGCCCCGCGACCGATGTTCACGAAGACCGCGTTCGGTTTCATCGCCACGAACGCGGCCGCATCGAACATCCCGCGCGTGGAGGACGTGATCGGCAACACGTTCACGACGTGGTCGGCGGTCGACAGCTCCTCCTGGAGAGCTTCCGGCCCCGCGATCGACTCGAACACCTCGTCGGGCGGGCGGGCCGTGCGCGCGACACCTCGCACGCGGAGCCCGGCCGCCTTGAGCGACCGGCCCACTTCGGACCCGATAGAGCCCGCGCCGACGACCAGAGCGGTCGTCCCACGGAGGAGCCGCGTCCCGTCATGCGGCCACGCACTCGGCTCGAGACGCGCGTCCTCGAGGATGCGCGTCGAGAACGCGAGCAGGAACCCGAGCACGGATTCGGCGAGACCCGGGTCGTAGACGCCGGCGGCGTTCGTGAGAGTGACGCCTTGAGCCGCCAGCGCCGGCGAGACGAGATCTTCCACTCCCGCGGAGATCGACTGGATCCACCGGAGCCGTGGGGTACGCGGCACGAGGTCTCGCAGCGTGGCGCGATCGAAGTTCCAGGCGAACACCACCTCTAGGTCGGGGAGATGGGGTTCCAGCTCATCGACGCCGGCCGCCTGCACGAGTCGAGCGAGCTCGGCGGCCTCTCGGAGATCCGGCCGAAGGTCGGGGAACCCCCGATCGACGGCATCGACGATCGCGACCAGCGGGCGCGAAACCACTACAGGTTGGCGAGCATGGTCCAGGATTCGCCGGATTCCCCGAGCTTCTCGAAGCCGGCACGTTGGTAGAGCATCCGCGACCGGTTGTGCACGGCGACCGAGAGCGACAACGCCTGGAACCCCTCTTCGCGCGCCTGGACCATGCAGGAGCGCAGGAGCGCCTGGCCGATCCCCTTGCGCCGATGGAGCGGCGCCACGGCGATGCTCAGCTCGGGTGTCTTCTCGTTCACGAACCCGAGGCCCGGCATCTCCGCGGGGAACACGCGGTACCAGGCGGCCCCGACCGGCTCCCCGTCGACCTCCGCGATCACGCCGCCATCGCCCTCTCGTCCCCAATCCTCGTGGTAGCGACGAAGGCTGGGCTCGTCCAGGAACTCCTCGATCGACTCCCGCGGCCAGTCCGGATTCCATCGAGCGGCCTCGTAGAGCAT
>JBKKAE010000089.1:0-2666 GCA_046714835.1 Actinomycetota bacterium
AACGGAGTCAACACGCACGATGGCGTCGCCGTCCTCCAGGATCGTCGGTTTGGGAACCTCCTCCCATTCCTTCTTGCCTGGCCCGTGGTACACGACTGCACGCATGACAACCACCTCTCCCTGGTCACTCATGTTGCTCCCACGACGATGTGAGGGCTAGGGCCATCCGGCCCGGCCTCTGCATGACCGTCAGCCCCGCCTGCCGAAGGGCACCCGATCGGAGGCCCATAAGGTCACATCCGCTTCCCGAAGCCGACACCTCCCGCACGCGGAAGCGCCCCGAAGGACGCCTCGACCTGCCAGGCCGACTACCGCAACGTCGGTTCGCTCAGCATCTGTGCCTTGCGAGCGTGGGAGAACCCGAGACCGACGAACAGAGCCAGGAGGAGCCCGGCGATGACCGCTCCGATGCCGGCCCACATCGTGATCTGACCGACCGTCCACCAGCCGTATGCGTTCAGCAGGATCGCCCGAAGGGTCTCGCCCTTGAACAGCGTGTCAGCCTTGCCCTGGAGTTCGGCAGCAACCTTGGGGTCGAGGCCTTCCGCACGAGCCGACGCACTCGTCTCTGAGTAGGTCGCTCCGTCGTTGATCTCGGCGAGGTGCCCAGCGATGTAGCGGGAGAACGCATCCGCCTCAGCTCCTGTGTCGACATTCACACCTGCGAACTCACCGAGATCGGCATTCTCCTCCGGCGCCATGGCGGCGGCCGGCGGGAAACTGATGTTCTGCGGCTGGAGCCGGTCCCGAACGTTGTCCAGGGCGAAGGTTCCGCCGTAGATCGCGGCCGCGCCCAGCGCGACCAGTGCCACTGCAACGACCGCACCCGACCAACTGATCATCAGGTCGACAAACCTTCTGTCGGGCCGGCCCACTTTCGTCGCCTCATTCGCGGGGTAAGACGCAAGCGCCTTCTTCGTTGCTTCAACGGTCTGTGCCACTGTGTCCTCCTTGGTCGTGGCCGATCTCCTTGATCTCAGGATGCTGGAACGGCCACGACGGACCCAGTGCCGGATGGCCCCCCATGTAGGGGCCACACGGAGGACCCGGAAGTATCCTGATCGCGGCCGGCTGAGGCATGGTCGCTTCACCTGTCGGCGGAGGACCCTCAACTGTGCCGGAGCACCAGGATCTCGGTGTCGCGGTCGTCGTCTACCCAGCTGCGGCGGCGGCGGGTTTGATGCTCCGGCTCCCTGCCCGGGTCAGAGCGACTGACAGATCTCGGCACCCTCCTCAACATGGTCATCTCGTCACCGTTGCCAGCGGTGTCACAACCTTCTCGCGCCGATCGCTCGCGCCGATCGGGTTGTCCGCGCTTCTCGCTTCGGTGTACGGTCGAGTTTCGGCGAGGTGAAAACGTCAAGGCGGTGAGCGTGATGCCGAGAGCGCAGGGTCATCACCAGCACGAGGGCGTGATGCACCGTCACAAGCACTACCACGTGACGCACTATCTTCATCAGGGAGAGAACTGGGGGCACCTCCTGGCCACCCACACCCACGATCACAACCATTCCGCGGTAGAGCACGTGCACATCCCGCATAAGAACGTGGAGAGAGAGCATCGTCGGGAGGCCCACGTGCACGACCACGCTCGTCCCGCCGAATCGCCCGGGTAGACGGGTAGACGGCGGAACGCAGAGTCACGCTGCCCCGCGGCGGGGTCTGGGCTCCCGCCGACGTCCGTCGTCGCAGTCGGTTCAGCGGTGAACGATGCCAGAGCGATGTCGGACCTCAGAGCCGCGGTAGTGAGGTCCGGTTGAGCCGTACAGGCCTCCACGGGCGGGAGGACCTCGTGCCCGTGTCACTCGATCATGTCGATGTGGCTCCTCAGCTCGACCCGTCCCTTGAGGATGCCGGTGCAACGGGTCCTGAAGGTGCCGGGTCGTTCGACCCTCCCTGCCCTTCGCGTGGCGACGACGATGTCACTTGGAGGTGAGTGCGATGTTCGGGGGACCGATTCCACCGGCCGTTTCCGGCTGGGACCGAGAACGGCGCCGAAGGACTGATCGTCCTTGTCTGGGCTGAGCCGGCCCTGGAACCTCCGGTGGGCTCGGCCGGCGGTCGACAGCCCCGAGCGGCCGGCCGACCTCTTATCTATTCGTGACCGTCGGGACCCTTCGACCGCTCCGTGCCGACCGGATGGGTCACGGCTGCGCGACGAGCGTCGCTGGCGCGTACCGCGCGACGTGCGCGCTCACCGATCCCATCGTCATCCGTTCGAGCGTTCCGGCGCCCCGGGCGCCGAGGACGACCAGATCCGCCTCCCCCCGCTCGGCTTGATCGAGCAGGTCGTTCCCCGGCCACCCGCTCCCGATGGAACCGCGCGCGCTGAACCCCGCGATACGAAGACGATCGAGCGCACCCTCGAGATGCCGCGAGGCGATCGCCTCCTCTTCCTCCAGGACCTTCTGCGTGTACGGGGTCGGCACGTACGTCCCGGAGTGCGACAAGACGATGTCGTGGGTCCGGATCACGGTGCGAACCCGCAGGTCGACACAATCAGGTTCCGTGAGCGATGCCAGAGTGTCGATCGCATGAGTCGCTGCCGGCGACCCGTCCGCTCCCACCAAGACCTTGAGTCGATCGTGCGCATGACTGGGACCCCGATGCACCACCACAACAGGAACCGGCGCCCGGTGCAGCACGCAGGTGGCCACACTGCCGAA
>JBKKAE010000090.1:0-4862 GCA_046714835.1 Actinomycetota bacterium
ACAACAAGGAGGCGGGCACGAAGCGGCTCGCGACCGAGACGGGTGCCGGCCAGTGGGGGTCCGCCCTCGCGATGGCCGCGAAGTTCTTCGGCATCGACTGCCAGGTGTTCATGGTGAAGGCCTCCTACGAGCAGAAGCCCTATCGCCGCATCTTCATGGAGACGTTCGGGGCCGAGGTCGTGCCTTCACCGTCTCCGACGACCCAGGCCGGCAAGGCGATCCTCGACGCGGATCCGGAGTCGACCGGTTCGCTCGGCATCGCGATCAGCGAGGCGGTCGAGGTCGCGGCCACCTCGGGGGGAGCGATCAAGTACTCGCTCGGCTCGGTGCTGAACCACGTGCTGCTCCACCAGACCGTGATCGGCCTCGAGGCGAAAGCGCAGATGGAGATCGCAGGGGATCGGCCGGACATCGTGATCGGGTGCGTGGGAGGCGGCTCCAACTACGCCGGGCTCGCGTACCCGTTCATGGTGGATCGCCTCTCGGGCTCGACACCCGACGTCCGGTTCCTGGCAACGGAGCCCGCTGCCTGCCCGACGCTCACCAAGGGCCGCTTCGCGTACGACTTCGCCGACACCGGCGAGATGACCCCGTTGATGCCGATGTACACGCTGGGCCACACGTTCGTTCCGGCCCCGGTGCATGCGGGAGGTCTCCGGTATCACGGAGACGCTCCCTCCCTATCCCTGCTCGTGAAGCACGGTCACATGGACGCCGTGGCCTACTCGCAGAACTCGGTGTTCGACGCCGCGGTCCAATTCGCCCACACGGAGGGGATCGTGCCCGCCCCCGAGTCGGCGCACGCCGTTCGGGGGGCGATCGACGAGGCGATCGCCGCCCGCGACGCGGGTGAGGAGCGCGTGATCCTCTTCGGTCTCTCCGGCCATGGTGCGTTCGACATGCAGGCGTACGACGACTACCTCAATGGCCGGCTCCCCGAGGTCGAGTACCGGCAGGAGGATGTCGTGGCGTCGATGGCGGACGTGCCGGACGTGCCGATCCCCGGGGACGGGGGAGCCTCTTAGAGCGCGACGTCGAAGGTTCTCGGCGAGAGACCGAATTCCTCGACCGCGAGCTTCGCGATCTCTCGCGCGAGGATCGTGTAGCCGATCGCGTTGAAGTGCAGGCCGTCGCCCTCGCGGATGAGGATCACCTGCCTGCCTTCCCGGAAGTACGCGGTGTATCCGCCTCGAGGTTCCCGGAATCGCTCCCACGAATCGAAGTACGCGACGTCGTCCGTGATGCTCGCGGCGAACTCGAAGATGTCGTTCTGCCGCCTGGAGTGATCTCGGAGGGCACGGTTGGCGGAGATGGGAAGTCCGGCCCAGACGACCTTCGCCCCGTCCGAGGTGGCGATCTCCATCATCTTGAGCACACGGCCCCGGTAGCCGGCGGGCCACTGAGGCGTGCCGATCTGCGCCACGCGTTCACCGTGGACCGACTGCAGCGACTGATGGTCGTTCTCCCCCAGCATCACGATCACGAGGTCCGGGTCGAAGCTGTTCACGATCCGGCGCATCGTGAACGGCCAGTTGAAGTAGTCGTATCTCGCCAGGCCGGTGGAGATGCGGCCCTGGCGCGAAACCTTGACGAGCCGCGGCCAGAAGACACGTTCGGCGAAGAAGCCGAGACCCGCGGCGAGGGAGTCACCGACGACCGCGACGCGGAGCTTCCTGCTGGGCGAGGGCGCTCGGATCGAATCCGCCTCGGCAGTGGCGCCGTCGCCGTCCCCGTCCTGGCCGCCGGGATCCTCGTCCGGCTCCTCGGGCGTGACCGGTATGTCATCGGGGGGCGGGACGAACGCACCGCCGGGCTTGGCGGGATCCCTCCCTACGGCGCGCTCGATGGTGCTCGCCAATCCGCTGATCCCGATCCAGTCGCTCACGGCGGCGAGGGGTGCGAGCACGGCGAGGGAAACCGTGCGCCGGACGCCGAGCGGCGACGCCTCCGCCGCTCGCTTCATCGTCGGCGCGTACAGCACCGTCCAGACGAGGAGGGTCACCAGGATCACGACGAGGACCCGGCCGGCAGGCATCAGGCGGCGCCCGTAGAGCACCCTCGCCGGGCTCGCCACCGGCTCGTCCTCCTGGGCTCGTCGCTTGCTCATCCCGCTGTGCCTATCAGAACTGGAAGTAGATGAAAGGGGCCACCCCGGTCGGGCCCATGACCACGATCACCAGGAGGGTGACCGCCAGAACGATCCCGAGCGGGACGGGCTTGAGGCGTGACAGTCCGGACTGCAGCCACAGACCCATGCCGCGGGGAAAGAACTGCAGGGAAAGCATCCCGGCGATGGTGAGGACGACGAGCGGTGTGAGGAACTCGCTCGGCGTCGCCCACCCGACGACGAGTCGTCCCAGCAGGGAGAGCGCGGTGTCCACTGAGTCCGCGCGGAAGAAGACCCATCCGATGCAGACCAGCGCGAACGTGGCCGCCCGTTGACGCAGGACGTCCGGCCGGCTGGCCTCCTCCTCCGTACCGCCGTGTCGCGCGCGCCGCTGGTGCACCGCGAGGAGCGCGCCGTGGTACGCGCCCCAGATCACGAAGGTCCACGCGGCGCCGTGCCACAAGCCTCCCAGCGTCATCGTGATCAAGACGTTCACGTAGGTGCGGCGCTCACCCTTCCGGTTCCCGCCGAGTGGGATGTAGAGGTAGTCGCGGAGCCAGCGGGAAAGGGTCATGTGCCAGCGGCGCCAGAAGTCCTGGATCGAGCGCGCCGCGTACGGCCGGTCGAAGTTCCTCGGGAACTGGAACCCCAGCAGCTTCGCGACGCCGATCGCGATGTCGGTGTACCCGCTGAAGTCCGCGTAGATCACGATCGCGTAGCCGAGGATCCCGAAGAGGGCGTCGGGGGCGCTGCGTCGCGCCGGATCGCCGAACACCGGGTCCACGATCTGGGCCGCGAGATAGCTCGAAACCACCACCTTCTTGAAGAGACCGCCGAGGATCAGCCACGCGGCACCCGCGACGTCGACATGCCGCTCGTCCCGTCGCTTCTGCAGCTGCGGGATCAGCTCGTTCGGGCGAACGATCGGGCCTGCGACGAGGTGTGGGAAGAAGGAGAGATACAGGAACGTGTCGGTCCAGCTGGCCACCTCGAAGTCGCCTCGATACACGTCGACCACGTACGCGATCGCCATGAACGTGAAGAACGAGATCCCAACGGGCAGCACCACCTGGATCAAGGGGACCGACGACTCCATGCCCAGCGAGGCGAGCGTGTTCGTCACGTTCACCGCGAGGAACCCGTAGTACTTGAAGAAGGCGAGGGGCAGCAGGAGGAGCGTGACCGCGATGCCGTTCACCACGAGCCTCGCCCGCAGCGAGCGGGTTCGTGCGACGGCGATCGCTCCCAGCTGGGCCAGGGCGCTGATGCCGACCAGCAGCAAGACGAACCGCCAGTCCCACCACGCGTAGAAGACGTAACTCGCCGCGATCATGAACCACTTCCACGGCTGGGACAGGTGATTCAGGAGCCAATGCCCGGTGAAGACGAGGACGAAGAAGATCGCGAAGTCCACCGTGGGGAAGAGCATCGGATTCGGATGCTAGCCGAGGTCCAAGACGGATCTCACCGGGGCCGGCCGGCGTGTCGCCGTATCAATCCGATCGACGATCGGAGGCGACTGGCACGGACGGGCTGTCGGAGACGTTCGTTGGTTCCTCCGAACCGGACAGAGCCCCGATGTACACGCCGGCGAGGACGAGCGGCGCCCCGAGCAGGAGCGAGAACGTCACCTCTTCGTTCAGGAGGACCGCGCCGCCGATGACGGAGACGATCGGGAACAGGACGAACTGGTAGCTGGCACCGGTGGCGGTCCATCGCTGGATCACGTACACGACGAGCATGAACAAGAACGGAGAGGCGATCGCCAGGTAGACGACGGCTCCCCAGACGCTCGGGCTCTCCGGCGCCGCCCAGGACTCGCCCGCGATCGACGAAAGGACGAGCAGGAGCACCGCCCCGACCGCCATCCCGATCGCGTTCGTCACGACGGGGTGAGCGGAAGCGAGCAGCTTCAAGACGATGCCGGACTCAGCCGCCGCGCCTGCCGCGACGACGACCGCCAGCACCGATACCAGCGAGACGTCGCCGGCCAGGGCGCCGGAGGACATCACCGCGATCCCTACGAGCGCGACCACGGCGCCGAGCACGCCGCGGAGCCGCAGCCGCTCCAGCCGGTGCCCCGCAGCGAGCAGGACGGTCAGCAGCGGAACGGAGGCCATGATCGTGCCGCCGAGGCCTGCCGGAACCTCCTGCGACCCCCAATAGAAGAACGCGTAGGCGACGAGGAAGCTGAGGACCCCGTAGACGAACGCTCCTCCGAGCGCGCGACCCCTGGGCAGCGGATGACGACCGGCCACGACGAGTGCCCAGAGGATCAGCGAGGCGCCCAGGAACCGGATCCCCGCTCCCCAGAACGGATCCAGCTCACGGTTGCTGAACCGAACGGCCACGATGTTCGAGCCGGCGAGCAACACGACCGCCGTGAACGCGAGGAGGATCTTCCGATCGATCACGCCGCCCCTCATCCACGGATGATAGGTCCCAGATGCGAGGCGGAGGTAGCCTGTCGCCCCACCGAGCATGGAGGACCGATGTCACGCGATATCGACTGGCACGTGTTCGACAAGGCCGCCGACGTCACCGCTTCCGCCGTCCGCGGCGCGATGGGTTCGCAAGGAAGCCAGCCCGCTTCCTATGTGGGTGAGGTGTTCCGAGAGATCTACTCGGCCTTGCGAGAAGCGACCGACGAGATGCCCTCGAAGGATTCGAACACCGGGTTCTGAGCGTCGTGGGTGTTGCGCAGCTCCGGTCCGTGGTTCTCGAGTGGTACCGGCCGCGGCGCCACGCGTACGCG
>JBKKAE010000091.1:0-4692 GCA_046714835.1 Actinomycetota bacterium
GGTCGGCGACGCTCGCCGATCTGATCACCCACCGTCCTTTCGCCCGGCTGCTCGCGGCGATGTCGGTGTCGTCGCTGGGCGACTGGGTCGGGTTCTTGGCCGTGACGTCGTTGGTCGCGACCCTTGCCGGCGGGCCTGGGGGCGCGGCCTTCGCCGTCTCCGGGCTGATGCTCGCGCGCACCCTTCCCGCTGTGTTGTTCGGCCCGATCGCGGGCACCCTCGTCGACCGGCTCGATCGCAAGCAGATCATGATCGTGGCGGACATCGCTCGGGGGGCGATGTACGCCGCGATGGTGTTCATCGGTCAGCTCTGGGCGATCTACGCGTTCTCGTTCCTGATCGAATGCTTCTCGCTCGTGTGGGGCCCGGCGCGCGACGCATCGTTGCCCAACCTGGTGCCCCGCCGCCAGCTCGCCAACGCGAACTCGATCGCGCTCGCCTCCACCTACGGCACCCTTCCGCTCGGCGGGATCGTGTTCACCGTGCTCGTCGGCGTGAACACGCTCCTCAGTCACGCGATCCCGTTCCTCGAGGGCCGCGACCACGCGGTCCCGTTGTTCCTCGACGCCGCGACCTTCCTGTTCTCGGCGGCGATGATCAGCCGGGTCGAGATCCCTCCGTCTCCCGCGAGGCTCACCGGCGGTCTGGACTTCTCACGCATCTGGCGTGACGTGCTCGACGGGCTCCGGTTCCTGCGCGAGGACTCCATGGCCTCGGCGATGACGGCCGGGATCGTCGTCGCCTTCTCGGCCGTGGGCGCCGTGCTCGCGCTCGCCCCGATCTTCGTCGTCGACACGCTCGGCGCCGACAACGCGGGATGGGGCTTCATGGTCACCTCGTTCGGGGTCGGGATCGCACTGGGGATGGCGAGCGCCAACCAGGCATCCCGCCTGCTCGAACGTGTCTCGCTGTTCCCCTGGTCGATCGTCGTCTCCGCGGCCACGCTGTTCGTGCTCGCGGCGATGCCCAACCTCGCCCTTGCCGCCGTCGTCACCGTCTGGCTCGGGGCGTTCTGCGGCCTCGCGTGGGTGACCGGCTACACCCTGTTGCAGGAGAACGTCCGGGACGAGTTCCGGGGAAGGACGTTCGCCTCGCTCACGGTGCTGTCGCGGATGGGGTTGTTCCTCTCCCTTGCCACGTTCCCTACGCTGGCGGGTGTCTATGGGACGTTGGGCGCCGGCTCAGAGCTCGGGATCCGACTGGCTCTCGCGAGCGCGGGCATCGCGGTGGCCGTCGCCGGGCTCAATACGCGGCGTCTCCTCAAGCGCTACCGCCTCTCCCGTCCCCAACCCCTCACTCTCGTGCCGAAGCTGAAGCGGCCGCCGGCGACCGGGTTCTTCATCGCCTTCGAGGGCGTGGAGGGGTCCGGCAAGGGGACCCAGGTGCGGATGGCGGAGGAGTTCATGCGCTCGGTGGGATACGACGTGCTGGTCACGCGCGAGCCCGGCGGCACCGCGGTCGGTGAACGTGTGCGGGAGCTGCTCCTCGACCCGGAGACCGGGAAGCTCGACGCACGGACCGAGGCGCTCCTGTTCGCGGCATCCCGGGCGCAGACGGTCCACTCGGTGATCCGGCCCGCATTGGCGGACGGCAAGGTGGTGATCTGCGATCGATACGTCGACTCGTCCCTCGCGTATCAGGGGTGGGGTCGAGGGTTGGGCGAACAAGACATCCTGACCCTGAACGTGTGGGGCACCCAGGGCCTCTTCCCCGACCTGGTGATCCTGCTGCACCTGGAACCCGAGCGAGGGTTGCTTCGGTCGACGGACCCGCCGGACCGGATGGAGCTCGAGGGCCAGGACTTCCACGCGAAGGTTGCCGACGCCTACCTGAAGATCGCCGAAGAGCATCCGGAGCGCTTCGTGGTCATCGACGCGGACAAGCCCGAAGCGGAGGTCTTCGATGCCGTGCGGGTCGCGATCGACAAGGCACTTGGCGAACGCGAGGACGGGGACGGTGCGGGATCACTGAAGTCATCGGCCGACGCGTCGGCGACGGATGACGTGGCTTCGAGCGACGATGCCTCGGGCTCCGACGCGCTGCCTGCCGACTGATGTCGTCGGTGGACCGCGATAGCGTACGGCCGTGAGCGTCCCCGTCCTCGATCGAGTCCCCGGCCAGGCGGCGGCGATCGCGTTCCTGACCGGCGCGACCGAGCGTCCCCATCACGCCTACGTGTTCGCGGGTCCTGAGGGCAGCGGGAAGTCGCTCGCCGCCCGGGCGTTCGTCGCCGCACTGCTCTGCTCGAACGGAGGGTGCGGAGCGTGCCGCGACTGCCGTCTCGCAGAGGAGGACCATCACCCGAACCAGTTCCTCATCGAGCCGGAGGGTCGAGACATCCACGTCGACACCATCCGGGCCGAGGTCTGGCAGCCCGCCTACCGCACGGCGCCGGAGCCCGGGAGGAAGCTGTTCATCGTTCGTGAGGCTGACCGCCTCTCGCCGCAAGCCGCCGACACGTTGCTGAAGGTGTTGGAGGAGCCCCCCGCCGACGCCGTGCTCCTGCTGCTCTCGGCGCGGGCCCACGAGCTGCCGGAGACCGTGCTGTCGCGCTGCCACATCGTCACGTTCACCGCACTGCCGGAGGCGTTCGTCGTGGAAGAGCTGATCCGAGGGGGCTCGGACGAGGTTCGCGCCCGATTGGCCGCGCGTCTGGCGGGAGGGAATCTCGGTCGCGCGCGGAGGCTGGCCGGCTCCGAGGAAGGGCTCCGGTTCCGTGACGCTGCACGGACCGCGATCGAGCTCGCGGTCGCAGGGCCGGCAGGTGCCCTCGAGGCCGCGGGCGTCGTCCTGCAAGCGGCCGGCGACTACAAGAAGGGGATGAAGGAGGAGCTCAAGCAGGATCTCGCACCCTTCCTGGACGATCGTGGTCAGCCCGAGGAGGCGTACCGGGGCCCGATCAAGCGCCTCGAGATCAGGTTCCAACGGCGCGAACGCCGGGCGGAGCGGGACTACGTGGATTGGGTGCTTCTGGGTGTCTCGGCGCTGCTACGCGACTCCGTCGCCGCCGAGGTCGGCGGGGGGATCGAGGTTTTGCTCAACCCCGACCTGGCGGGTGGCGGCGGCGCGCGCCTCCCCGTCGTCCGGGCGGCCCGCGGCATGGCGGCCGTCGAGGAGGCGCGCGCCGCCCTCGCCGAGGACATCAACCTGAACACTCGCCTCGTCCTCGAGCGAGCGTTCCTGCGCCTCGGCGACGTTGCCGCGTAAGGTCGCTCGGGGAACTCCAACTGTGGTGCTGGCACCACTGGCGCATCGTCGCAGCGGTGGGACGCTTGCATCTGGAGAGTGTGATGGGTGTGAAGGTCCTTATCGTCGACGATCAGGAGCCCTTCCGGATGGCCGCCAGGATGGTGGTGGAGGCGACGGAGGGCTTCGAAGTCGTGGGCGAGGCCGAGACGGGAGAAGACTCCGTCACGATGGCCTCCGATCTCATGCCGGACTTGGTCCTGATGGACGTGAACCTTCCCGGGATCAACGGCCTCGACGCCACCCGCCAGATCCTCGCCGACAACGCGAACAGCGCCGTCGTGTTGCTCCTGTCCACGTATGAGGAGGAGGAGTACGCGCCGCGCGCGGCGGAGTGCGGAGCGGCCGCCTACATCCCCAAATCGGTCTTCGGCCCCGACCGATTGGAAGAGGCCTGGGTCGCGGCGCGCGGCGCCGCCTGACCTGCCCGTGATCGAGTTACCTGCGGAATCAACTCTGTGACGTCGGAGCGATCGGGACGCCGCCGCTCACGGTGGTACCTGCGCCCCGCGTGCTCTCGATCCGGAAGGTTCCCCCGAGTGCGTCGAGTCGGTCTGCGATCCCCTGGAGCCCTGTCCCCGACTGACGACGCGATGCGTCGAATCCAAGGCCGTTGTCCGCGATCTCGAAGGAGAGCCGTCCGTGGCCGTCGGAGAGGAGCACGTGAGCGCGGGTGGCCTGTGCGTACTTCGACATGTTCTGCAGCGCTTCCAGACACGAGAAGTACACAGCCGATTCGATGTCCTGCGAATAGCGTCCGAGACCGTCAGAGAGGACCTCGACCGGGACTGGGGACTTCCGTGCCTGAGCTTCCAGGGCGGCACCGAGTCCCCTGTCCGCGAGGAGCGGGGGATAGATCCCGCGGGCCAGATCCCGCAGGTCCTCCAGGGCGTCGATGGCATCGGTCTGAAGGGCTGCGAGGACTTCTCGGATCTTGGCCGGATCGCGGTCGACGAGCTGCTCGGCGAGACGCAGTTTCACCGTCAGCGCCACCAGCTGTTGCTGGGCGCCGTCGTGGATGTTGCGCTCGAGCGCGCGAGCACGCTCATCCTGCGCTGCGACGATCCGGCGCCGGGACTCGCGGACATCCTCGAGCAGGCCGACGTTGCGAAGGAGCAATCCGGTCTGTGCCGCGACGTCTCGAACGAGTTGCTCTTTCTGTGGGTTGATGGGGTCGTTCGTCGGCATCGTCACGCCGAGTGCGCCGAGGAGCTCCCCTTGATGGCGCACGGGGAACGCGCGCGTCAGGGGATCGTCGGCGAGAAGCTCGTCCCCAGCCGCCACGATGGGGCCGGGGGCTGGAGCGTCGTCCGGATACGCAGCGATCGGCCGTAGCTCCCCATCGACCTCGAGCCAGACACGAGCGACCGCCGCCCCCGTCCCCTTCGCGAGGAGGATCGCCATCCGTGGAAGCACATCGTCGAGCGAGTAGGTCTCGCCGACCCG
>JBKKAE010000092.1:0-7713 GCA_046714835.1 Actinomycetota bacterium
CCTTCGTCTTCGTCGGTGGTGGGTACGCGGGGGTCGAGGCCCTCGGCGAGCTCGAGGACCTCGCGCGCGATGCGATCGAGAACTATCCCGACCTCGAACCCTCCGAGATGCGCTGGGTGCTCGTCGACGCCGCGGACAGGATCCTCCCGGAGCTTCCCGAGGGCCTCGCGTCCTACGCGCAGGAGCTCCTCCAGCAGCGAGGGATCGAGATCAAGCTCCGCACCCGGCTCGACTCGGCCGAGGGCGGCGTGATCAGCCTCTCGGATGGGGAGGCGTTCCCCGCCGAGACGCTCGTGTGGACGGCCGGCGTGAAGCCGTCTCCCCTCGCTCGCGAGTCGGCGCTTCCGGTCGACGAGCAAGGCCGCCTGCTCGTCGACCGGCTCCTTCGGGTCGAGGGCGTCGATGGAGCGTGGGGCGCCGGCGACGCGGCCGCCGTTCCCGACGTGACCACCGGGGGATTCTCCCCGCCCACCGCGCAACACGGCCTCCGTCAGGGCAAGCGGGTCGCGGCCAACATCGAGGCGGTCCTCGCCGGCCTTCCTCTCCAGCCGTTCGTGTACGCGAACATCGGTGGCGTGTGTTCGCTCGGCCGCTACAAAGGAGTGGCGACCGTCAAGGGGTTGAGGTTCAAGGGGTTCCTCGGATGGTTCCTGCATCGCTCGTACCACCTGCTCGCGATGCCGACCTGGACGAGGCGCGTGAAGATCGCCATGGACTGGACGGTGGCGCTGCTCTTCCCGCGAGATCTCGCGCAGCTCGGGTCGCTCGGCAGGCCACGGGATCCGTTCGAACAGGCCTCGGGCGATCAGCCCCCCTGAGTGTCCTGACCGTCCGCCTTCGCGTTCAGGCGCCGCGCTTGCGCTGGAGCTGGCTGGCCGCTTGGAGGGCCGCGTGCGAGCCCGCGATGTCCGGCATCTCGTGGCCGCCCGCGAGCTCCTCGGCCGCCCATCGGGTCATGTCTCGGATCGAGACGATCCCGACGACGTTCTCACCGTCGACGATCGGAAGGTGGCGGATGTTGCGCGACACCATCTGCTCGGCCGCGTCGGAGAGCTCGGTCTTGGGGCTGACCGTGATCAGGTCCCGGCGGGTCATGCCCTGCTCGACCGTCGTGGTGTTCGGATCGCCGCCCTCCGCCACGAGGTTCACGATGTCGCGCTCGGTGACGATGCCTTCGAGCTTCTTGCCGTCCAGCACCACGACCGAGGAGATGCCGTGCGAGCGCATGGTCTTGGCGACGTCGGCGAAGGAATCACTCGTGCTCGCCGTCTTCACGTCCGAGTGCATGATCTCGCCGACGAGCATCGATCCTCCTGGGCCGTTGGAGGGGCAAGCCTACTATGGGGCGCCTGCGCACACCGTCGGTGGCATGATGCCGTGATGGCGAAGGCCACCTACGTCGCGAACGTCACGCTGGTCGACGGGCGAACCGTCAAGAAGCGTCACGGTGTCCTGTTCGGGGCGGACGGCATCGAGTGGGTCGGCGCGCACGCGCGGGCGCCGAAGTCCTCGGCCGCAGCACGCGAGGTCGACGGCGCAGGCATGACTCTGATGCCGGGCCTGATCGACGTCCACGTGCACCTCCAGTTCGACGGCAGCGCGGACTTCGAGAAGGAGTCGAAGGAGCTGACCACTCCGGGCCACGCGGCGATCAAGGCCGTGGTGAACGCGAAGCGGAACCTGGACGCCGGCGTGACCACGGTGCGCGATCTCGGCGGGATGGGCGGCGCGAGCATCGACGTCGCCCGGGCCGTGGCCGCCGGCGCTATCTCGGGACCGCGGATCCTCGCGGCCGGTCGAGCCCTCACGGTCACCGGCGGCCACGGACACAACATCGCGCTCTCCCGGCAGGTCGACGGCGCCGATGGGGTGCGTGCCGCCGTCCGCGAAGAGATCCGCGACGGCGCGACCGCGATCAAGCTGATCGCGACCGGCGGCGTCCTCACTCCCGGCATCCCCGCGACGTTCAGCGCCTTCACCGCGGAGGAGCTGGAGGCCGGCGTCCGCGAAGCGCACGCGCGCGAGCTGCCGGTCGCGGCGCACGCGATCGGGGCGAACGGGATCCGCGCAGCGGTGCTCGCCGGCGTGGATTCGATCGAGCACTGCAACCAGCTCACGCCCGCCACTGCGCGGGAGATGGTGGCGCGCGGCACCTTCCGGTCACCAACGATCTGCGCGATCCGCGGGATCATCGATCACGCGGACCGCGTGCCCGAGTACGCCGTCGAGAAGGCTCGCCAGATCGAGGCCGATTCGAAGAAGTCGCATCGGACCGCGATCCGAGGGGGCGTTCGTCCCGTGTGCGGGACGGACGCCGGCACCCCGTTCAACCCGCACGGCAACGCGCCGCAGGAGGTCGTCTACATGGTGGCGTGGGGGATGGCGCCGCTCGACGCCTTGCGGGCGGCGACCTCGAACGGCGCCGAGCTGCTCCGGCTCCCCGATGTCGGCACGATCGAGGTTGGCAAACGAGCAGACCTGCTCCTCGTCGAAGGCGACCCAGCGGAGGACCCTCGCACACTGCTCGGCCGGAAACACGTATGGCAGACCGGCCTGCCCGTCTAGCGGTCGCGGAGGATCCGCTCCAGGACCTCGACACCCTCACCCAAGGTGGCGAGCTCGGTGGGGGAGAGACCGGCGAGGGTCGTCCTCAGGGTCTCGACTCTCCTCGCCCGCCCTCTTCGGAGCGTGCGGCCGCCGGTCGCCGTGGCGCGGACGCGCACCGCCCTCGCGTCATCCGGATCGGCCTCCCGTACTGCGAGGCCGTCCCGCACGAGACCGTCCACGAGCCTCGTCATCGTCGGCGGCTCGACCTGCTCGATCCGAGCCAGCTCGCCGATCCGCTGGGGGCCGGCGAACACGAGCACCGAGAGAGCGGAGAGGCGCGGGGCAGAAATGCCTAGCGCCTCGTCCTCCACGCGCAGGCGCCGCAAGAGGTGGATCGCGGCCGAATGGAGTCGGTCCGCCACCCGCCCCACCTCTCGCGTCGGGGAAGTCCGCCTTGACGTGGTCATCTTGACGAGGACATCGATATTTAGTTAGGCTACATAAATAGTAGCGAGGAGCGGAGCGATGGCAAGCACTTCGGACGAGCTCTTCGAGGCGATCGAAGCCGGAGACGTGGGACGGGTCGACGCGATGCTCGACGCCGACCCGGCGCTCGCGATCGCGCGCGATGCGGGCGGTGTGTCTGCGCTCATGCGGGCGCTCTATCGCTTCGACAAGGCGTTGACCGAGTCCGTCAAGAACCGTGTCGACGCCTTCGATATCTTCGAGGCCGCGGCGTTCGGTGATCTCGATCGGCTCACCGCCCTTTCGGGCGATGAGCCCACGCAGGTGAACTCCTACTCGGGCGACGGTTTCACGGCGTTGCACTTCGCCGCGTTCTTTGGCAGGCACGAAGCAGCCGCGCTGCTCGTCGAACGGGGGGCCGAGGTCGACGCCTTCGGCCGCGGGTGGATGACCGGGACCCCGATGCATTCCGCGGTGAGCCGCAAGCACGGCGACGTCGTTCGGATCCTCCTCGACGCGGGAGCGAACCCGAACGTGCGTCAGTCCGCGGGGTGGACCCCGCTCCACGCCGCCGCGATGAACGGCGATCTGACGAGCGTCGAGCTTCTCCTCGCCGCAGGAGCGGACCCCACCGCGACCAACGAGGAGGGACGGAGCGTCACCGACCTGGCGAACGAGAGCGGCGACGACGCCACCGCGGAGCGGATCCGGTCCGCGCTTCAGGCAGCCCCGTAGCCGGCGAAGACGTATTCCTGATCCATCGAGTCGCACGGGTTCCCGCGGCCGAAGAGCACTCGGCCGGTGGTGACGTCCGCGATGGACCAGAACACGGTCTTGGACGTCGGGTGACCCCACTCGGGATGACGGCAGACCTCGTTGGGCTGGTTCTCGTGGTCGGACAGGATGCTCCGCAGCACCTCGGGGGTCACGGTGCCGTCGGGATTGTCGGCGAGCAGGTCACGAGCCCGGCAGAACCGGACGTCGGAGCGCACGGCGTAGTCGACATCGCCCTCGTAGGCGCGCATCCGCTCGCTCACGTAGTGGTTCGTGTGCGTCAGGTGGTCGTTCTCGTCGAGGTGCGAGATCTCGACGTCGGTGGCGCTGCCCTCGATGTTCGCGACGTCGCCGTGACGGTCGGCCAACACGTTGTTGTACGAGGACGCTCGGTCCGACCGGATCGCCATGGCGATCATCTCGTGGAGGTTGCGGGCCCGGAGCATCTCGAAGACCTGGTGCGATCGCGAGATCCCGACGCGCTCGTCGTTGGGGCTGAGCTCGTTGCCGGTGAGGGAGAGCCCGGCCTGGTTCCACCCCACGCTGATCCACGGCACGCCGCCGATCTGCAGGATCACCGGCTCGTCCTCGACGCGCTTCTCGATCGCGACGATGTCCGCCTCCGTCTCCGGACGAAGGTCGTTGTTGTGACCCACCCAGAGATGGCCGTCGGCCGTCGCACCCGGGCCGGCCACGAGGTCGCTGCAACGGCCCTCCGTCTGTTTCGGATACGGCGTGTACCAGAGCTCTTCGACCGTCGTCGCGAAGAACTCCATCGGATCCACCCCCGCGCCCGCCGCGCATCCGTCGAGCTCCTCGAGCAGCCAGGGGAGCGACGGCGCGGTCACGTCCCGGTAGGCCTGCGCGAGCCTCAGCTGCTCGTCTCGTGTCCGCCCCTCCGGAAGCTGCGCGTCGAAGGTCTCGATCCCTCGCCGGATCTGCTCGGCGCCGAGCTCACCCATCTGGATCCCCACCTCACGGTGTGTCCCGGAGACCCGATAGAGCTCGAGCGGATGGGGGGTCATCCGAGGATGGTATCCCTCTCCTTCCTCACTTCCCAAGTCTTGTCACTCTCGAGGGGTACGGTGGCGCCATGACCCCCTTAGGGAAGGTGACCGGATGATCGATGACGTCCTGATCGCCGCGATCGCGGTATGCGTCGGTGTCGCGGTGGGCGCGCTGCTCGTGCTCCGCCGCCGGCAACCGCAGGTCGAGGACCCGGAGCACCTCAACGCCCTCAACGCCCTCGGTGCAGTGAACGCGCAGCTTCACGCCGAGCTGACCGCCAGGTTGGAGGTCCAAGCTGCCGAGCTCCGTCGGATCGCCGACGCCTCCGGCCAGCGGGACGTCTCGGCCGAGCACCTCCGGAATGGCCTCGAGGCAACGCGTCAGGTCCTGGAGCAGCTCCAGGTGCGCGACGAGGAGCGTCGATCGTCCGACACGGAGAACCGAGAAGTTGTTCGGAGGCTCGCGACGGTCCTGGCCGGCGGGAACACCAAGGGTCGTGCCGGCGAGCACGTCCTTCGCGAACACCTCGGCCAGCTCCCGCCGTCGATGCTCGCGTCGGACTTCCGCGTGAACGGCAAGGTCGTGGAGTTCGGCCTGCGGCTGCCGGACGGTCGTCGTCTCCCGATCGACTCCAAGTGGTCTGCCGTGGCGGAGCTCGAGGCCATGGAGGCGGAGGAGGACCCGACACGGCGTGACGCCTGCGCGCGGAAGGTGGAGAAGGCGGTCGCCGCGCGGGCCAAGGAGGTCGGGCAGTACATCGACACGTCGGTGACCGCGCCGGTCGCGGTTGCGGCCGTGCCGGATGCCGCCTACCAGGTGTTGTCCCGCGCACACACCGAGGCCTTCATGCGCGGCGTGGTCATCGTGCCGTATTCGAGCGCCCTTCCGATCATCATGTTCCTGTACGCGCTGGTCGAGCGCTTCGGGGATGCCGCGGACGTCCAGGCGGCGCTCGCGGAGGTCGGGACGCTCCTCGATGCGATGGACGCCATCGTCGAGAATAAGTTCTCGAAGGCCGGAACGATGATCGCGAACGGTGCCGACGAGTTCCGGTCCAACCTTGGCAAGGCGCGCGGCTCCATCGCGCGAGCGCGCCATGCCGAGCAGCTCCAGCTGGCGGACGTGGCAGACGAGGAGGTCTTCTCGATCGTTCGCTGACGGAGGGTGGATAGGCTCACCGCCGATGGACTTCGATGAGGCCCTCGTGCGGTTCGGGTTCCACCCGCGGGAGGAACGTGGTTTCGGGAGCGGAGCGCGGCTCCATGTCGCTCAACCCAACAGGTATCTCACGTACACCGTGCACGTCTATCGGGATGGCAGCGCCGTCTTCAGCTGGGAGTTCGCACTCGGCGAGTACCTGCTGACGAAGGGCATCCAGGTGGGATCCGACGAGACGCTGAACCAGTTCGCCTACCCGCGCGAGGAGATCCGCGGATCACAGGACGGCGCCTGGCTCACATCCGCGATCGAGCGCACCGAGGCGATGCTGGCCGACCTCCGCTTCGACAGCCCACAACCCTGACTCCGACGATGCTCCGGTTCCCGGCCGCGGAGATGGACGGCACACCTTCGAAGACGCCTCTCGTCGAGGTCATCCCGTCGAAGCCGAGACGTCGCGCCGATCGTCGCTCGGGTCCTCCTCCTCGTCGAGGATGTCGATGACGAGGATCGTGGCATCGTCGACGAGGTGATCGCGACGGTGATCCCGCACGGTCCCGATCACCTTCCGCGCGGTCTCGCGAGGCGACAGGGTGCGATGCTCCATCAACTCCACCATCAGTCCCTCGACGCCGAACCGTATGCCTTCGTCGGGGCGGGTGTCCACGACGCCGTCCGTGAACAACACGAGGCGATCCCCTGGTCCGAGCCTCAGCTCCTCCGCCGCGAACCCGTCGTCGAACGGCATCCCCATCGGGATGTGCGACCCGATGTGGACTTCCAGAGGCGTGGCGTTCCCGTGCTGAAGGAGGGGCGGAGGGTGACCGGCTGCCAGGATCCGAGACCGGCCGGGTTCTCGAAGATCGATCTCCACGAACAGCCCGGTCATGAAGCCTTCGGTCTCGAAGCCGTCCCTGAGGAGGCTGTGCACCGATCGCGCCTGTTCCTCGATGTCGCCTCCGCCCCGGCGCACGTTCCTGATCGCAGCGAGGCTCAGGGAGGACAATCGAGCGGCCGTCAGACCGTGGCCCATCGCGTCGAAGATGCCGGCCGTCAGGAGCCGCGCCCCGCAGGTGTAATCGAAACTGTCGCCCCCGACGTCGTAGGCCGGCTCGATCGCGCCGGCGATCGCGATGCCCCGGGTCGAGAAGGCGCCGAGAGGCACGATGCTCCACTGGATCTCCGCCGCGAGCGCCATCTCGCGTGCCCGGCGAGCCAGGTGGAAGGCGTCCGTCCATCGATCAGCGGCGTTGATGAAGTACCCAAGGAACATGCCGACGGTCTCGATGACCGCCTCGTCCTCGTCCGTCGGAGCGCCGTCCAGGAGAACCTCCAGGACGCCTTCTCGCTCCTTGCGAGTGGTGATCGGCGTGAGGATCGCGGGGACGCCGTCCACCAGGGTCCGAACCGTCGTCCCCGTTCGATACGAATCGCCGTGCTCCGAGCCCTCGATCGGGACGACCCCCCCCGAGGCCCGGTCGTCAGCCGAAGCCGGCCATCGCTCCAGGACGCGTTCCTGGAGGTCGGGGATCAGGAGCCGAACCGCCGTGGCTCCGATCGATGGTCTGAGCGCCTCGAGGAGGGAGGGCATCACGTCGTCCGGCCCGGCCGCCTCCAACCCTCGGAGGACGAAACGCAACGCATCGTTCGCCGGCCGGGTGATCCTCCCCACGGGCGCATCGTAGCGACGCGGGGCGAGCGTCGTGAGGCCCGACTGAGAATGCGAAGGGGGGGGGGGGGGGGGGGGCGCCCCCCCCCCCC
>JBKKAE010000093.1:0-4224 GCA_046714835.1 Actinomycetota bacterium
CCGGGCCGTCTCGCCGCTCCGCTACTGCCAGCTCGCCACGATGATCGCGGCGACGAGATTCCCCACCACGTGGTAGCCGGCGTTCACGGCGCCCCAGACCATCGGCTTCGGTTTCTCGGATTCGAACTGCGCGGTGACGAAGGAGATCGCGACCGCGAACCCGATCGCCACGATCAGGCCGAGGGCGATGCCCTCCTGCAGCGTGTCGGTGTCGGTGGCCTTCGCGAGCATGCCGAGGGCGACCGCCGACAGGACGCTTCCGACGAGCGGGGTCAGATAGATCGCGGGGCTCGGCCGCGTGCCGGCTTCCGGCATCGTCATGCCTCCCGCGGCCATCCACGTCTTCCCGAACACCGGCGGCGCGTACCACAGGGCCCCGATCGCGAAATAGGCGAGGGCCGCCACGAAGACGGCCAGCCAGTTCAGGTCGCTCAATGCGTCGAATGTCACAGTCGTCCTCCTTCGAAGTGGTCCCGCCGTGAGCGTATCGTCGCTCGAACCACTTCGGCGGTAAGAGCTCTGTCTGGGTTGAGCGGCCGGGGTGATGGGTATGTCACAAGTTCGACCCCTACGAGACGAGCGAGGTGCAGCCATGGCCAGACGGACGAGTGAGGCACAGTGGGAAGGGACTCTCAAGGACGGGAAGGGCCGATTCTGGACCGAAAGCGGTGAGGTTTCGGGCGTCTACTCCTTCTCGACCAGGTTCGAAGACCAGGCGGGATCGAATCCCGAAGAGCTCATCGGAGCTGCGCTCGCGAGCTGCTTCTCGATGAAGCTCGCCGGCGAGTTGGGAGCCGCCGACTACCAGCCGGAGTCAGTCCGAACGGTCGCGACCGTGCGGCTCGACAAGGGCGAGGGTGGATTCGCCATCAGCGGTGTCGACCTGGACACCGAGGCGCGGGTCCCCGGGATCGATCCGGCGGCGTTCGAGAAGATCGCGCAGTCGGCCAAGGACAACTGCCCGGTGGGGAAGGCACTCGCTGCCATACCGATCACCCTGCGCGCCCGACTGAGCGCGTAGCGCCCTTCGCTCCCGGTCACCGGGAGCTCGCACCGTAAGCTCCGACGCGTGAGCAGCTCCGACCACCGCGTGATCGTGGGTCAGACCGGGCAGAACGTGCTCGGACTCGCGATCGGAGCGGTGGCCACGTTCGCCGCGCAGGTCCTGATCACCAACGCGCTGGGTGACGAGGCGTTCGGCGTCGTCACCCTGACCACCCAGGCCGCCTTCATCGCCGCCGCGGCCACGCGGTTCGGGATGGACGCCGCGAACGTTCGTCTGGTGGCGATCCTCGCGGGCCGGGGCGACGTCGTGCGCGCGCGAGGTCTCGTCCGCCGCTCCGTCGCCATCGCGGCGGCCGTGTCAGTGCCGTTCAGCGTGGTGGCGTTCGTGCTCTCGCCGTGGCTCGCCGAACGATTCACCGCGGTGCCCGAGCTCGCGGAGCCCGCGTTCCGGGCCGCGGCCGTGACGGTGCCGTTCGCGGCGCTCGCGTTCGTCTACATGGGCGCGACGCGCGGCTTGAAGATCATGCGGTACACGCTCTACTCCCAGTGGATCGTGCAGCCGATCGGCTGGACCGTGCTGACGATCGCTTTCTGGGCGGCCTCCAAGACGGCGGCGATGACGACCCTGGCGTTCGGAGCGTCCTGGGCGCTCGCGCTCGCGACCGCGTTCGCGGGGTGGCAACGCGAGCAGGGGCGGTTCCCGGCGGACGTCGGAGCAGGCGAGGGGATCGCGGAGGAGCACGCGGGCGCGCTCGTGCGCTTCGGCGCCCTTCGCGCCCCCGCCACGTTGTTCTCCCAGTTGATCTTCTGGACCGATCTCTTCGTCCTTTCGGTGCTGTGGAGCGACAGGGGATCGGCGGGTGCGGCGCAAGTGGGTGTGTACGGCGCGGTCCTCCGCGCGGGGCAGGCCCTGTTCCTGTTCCTGACGTCGGTGTCGCTCACGTTCAGTCCGTTCGTGGCCGATCTGCACCATCGTGGCGAGCGGGGGCAGCTGGATGCGCTCTACAAGAACGTCACGCGGTGGTCGCTAGCCGCGACGATCCCCGTCCTGCTCGTGCTGGGCATCCTTCCCGAGGAGACCCTTCGGATCTTCGGGCCGGAGTTCACGAGCGGCGCCGACGCCCTCCGGATCCTGATCGTCGGGATGACCGTGCCGGTGATGGTGGGCACGGTCGGCTTCATCCTCATCATGGCCGGCCGGACCGGATGGGATCTCGCCGTCTACCTCGGCGGGTTCGCGATCGACATCGGGGTCGCGGTGGCGCTCGCCGGTCCCGCGGACCTGGGCATCCGAGGCGCGGCGACCGCCCAGGCGCTGACCCTGTCGTTCTCGGCCGTCGCTCGGCTCCTGCTCGTCCGGCGCTTCCTCGGGATCTGGCCGTTCGACCGGAGATGGGCGGGGCTCGCGGTTCCCACGCTGCTGGGGGCGCTCACGATGGGGCTGGCGCACGCCGTGCTCCCCGACACGAACTGGGCGCTGGATCTCCTCGTGTCCGCCGCCGTGGGGACGGGTGTGTACGGCGCGGCGATGCTGGCGATGGGGCTGTCCCCGACGGAGCGCGCGGCGGTGGCTCGGCTCATCCGGCGCCGGTCCAAGGCGGCGCCTCCCTGATCACGAAGATGTCGGGGGAGGTTGTCCGAGGCGGGGCGCAAGATCCCGAGGAGCGACAGGCCGTGCAGGCAGAGGTCGGCGACAGCGAGCTCCGGGTCGGCGAGGCCGACGACGAGATGCATCCGGCACGCAGCGGCGATCTTCAGGAGCGTGTTCACGCTCGGCACGTGTGTGCCCGACTCGAGGCGAGCGACGGCAGGTTGCGACGTGCCCGCCCGCGCCGACGCGACGTCACCACGACTTCGGGCGGCTCATATCGAGATCGGGATGGGATCGGTTGGAGAGTTCGGTGTCTCGCGCCCATGTCGGCAGTGGTATGGGCTCTTCGTCCTCGGGATCAGAGCCGCCTGGCATCTCGATATCGATAGGGGAGTCGGACACGAGACCTCCTCACGGGGGGATCCTCGCTGAACGAAACGGAACGCCTACAAGCTACGGAGAGCCACCGACACGAACTAACTAGCCGGCCGGGTCGGCCGCCTGACGTCTCGACCGCCGCCGGGCCAGCTCGTCCTCGATCTCCGGCAACAGGATCAATCGATCCTGCAGCTCGGTCAGCGAGCGCTTGTAGTCCTGGGAGAGCGCACGAAGCTCCGACGTCCGCCGACGGGCGAGCTCCATCTCCGAGATGATCTCGTCTCGGCGCTGGGTCAGGCTATCCATCGACGTTCGGAGCTCGGCGACACGCCAGGAGAGGAGCCCGGTGCGAGCGACATCGCCCGCCGCCTGAGCCGTCATCTCCTGGTAGCGCGCGTCGAGCTCCGCGGCCATCCGCCGCTCGAGCCGGCGGCCACGCTCGTATGAGAGCGCGGCCGCCCAGGCGAGCCCGGCGGTTGCCGCGAGTCCACAGAGGAGCAGGATGCCCGGCCGGATGCCGGGCGTGAGCAGCGTTCGCCCGAGGAACAGGATCGAACCACCGAAGGCTCGAGCGCTCTCGATGATCGTCTCCACCACGAAGGCGGTCCACAGCGTCGCCACGACGATGGCGATGATCCCGGCCATGGGCGATCGAGGTTCCTCTCTGGGGGGAAGTGCTGAAAAGGTGCTGCCGAAAGACGCTGCGAAAGAGATGCGGATGGAGACTGCACTCCAGGGGGCATCAGGTCAATAGCGCATCTGGATGAGCCGGCAGCGCGACAACGCCCTCACCTGGCGCTTCGGGCCAGCCGTTCCGCAGCCTCGAGCGCCCTCGCGACGGCCTCTGCGGGATCCGCCGCCCGCTGCAGAGGGTCGCCCGGGAGTCCCTCGAGATCCAGCGACCAGGTCCCGAGCCCGACGACGGGCTTCCCCATCTTCAGCGCGAGGGCGATCTCCGACAGCGTCCCGAACTCGCCGCCGACGGCGATCACGGCGTCGGCGGCGCGGGCCACGATCGCGTTGCGCGCCTCGCCGAGGTCCGTCGCGATGCGGACCGTGAGGTGCGGCGAGCCGTGGGTGCGATCGTCGCCCGGGAGGATGCCCACCGAGGTGCCGCCCGCGCCTCGGCAGCCGCGGGCGGCCGCATCCATGACCCCGCCGAGGCCCACGCACACGAGCACCGCGCCGGCCTCGGCGAGCAGATGTCCGATCTCCTCGGCGGCGGCCGCCTCGTCGGCTGACGCCTGTCC
>JBKKAE010000094.1:0-2693 GCA_046714835.1 Actinomycetota bacterium
CCCAGTTCTCCTAGCTCACCCGTTGAGGCACATCCCACGGACACCGTGACGGTCACAAGTCCCCCGTTCGAAGGACGGAACTGGATCGCAGCTACAGCCGCCCGCAACCGATCGGCTGCCGCCAGAGCCTCCTGCCCGGTGGCTCCTGGAAGCAGGAACGCGAACTCCTCACCGCCGACCCGTGCAGCCGTCTCTCCCTGACGAACGATGGATGAGATTGCCCTGGCGACGCGTTCGAGCAACCGATCGCCTTCGGGGTGTCCGTAGCGGTCATTGACTCGCTTGAAGTGATCGAGATCGACCATCAGCAAGGCCAGTGGGTTGCCTTCACGAAGACATGCCGCGTGCTCTTCTTCCAAGCGAGCCCGGAAGTAACGGAGGTTCTTCAGTCCGGTTAGCTCATCGGTGAGGGCATCGTCGCCGAGTTGCTGAGCGAGGAGGATCAGCTTCTCTTCGTGGACACCGAGGATCGCTCCGAAAGCAGCGAAGAACACGATGGTCGGCACCAACAGGTACCTAATAAAGAGGTGCGTTGCTCGTTAGATCCTCTACGGGCGTCTGACCCCCCAGAGAGCGGAGGAGAAGCCATCCGAGTGGGGCGCCCACCCCCAGGGCGGCGCCCTGCAGGGCCCTGCGGCGAACCGCTGGCATCGCAGTAACTAAAGCTCGGGCCGACGCGCCGATAGCGCGCATGATCCTCTGCAAGAGGTGGAGGGCCTCGACTCTCTCGAAGGTGAGGAGACCCGTTCGGTCAGAACGTTGGGTCCGGCGTCCACGGGCACCCGGTGCACCTGCCTCACTAGGCGGTCCGATGGTTCGTCTCGCGCAGAGGCGTCATAACCACGGGCGCTATTGCTTCAGCGGTTTCGTCGGCCGGTCCGTGAGGCAACACGAGGTCTCGCATCGAGATGATCCGGTAGTCCTGGCCGTCTCTGACGATGAGGTGGCGGATATGAGCTCTGTCCATCCGTCTAAGAGCCTGAGACGCGGAGATCGGTGCGTCCACGATGACGGGGAAATCGTTCACGACCTCTCGCAGGAGGATCTCGGAAGCTACCTTCCCTTGAGCTACCAACCAGGTGATATCCCGCTCGGTGAGGATCCCAGAGAACCGCTTGCGAGCGTCGAGGACGCCGATCGCGCTCATGCCACAATCCGCCATCAGTCGCGCTGCTTCACCGACGGTCTCCGAGTCACTCATGGAGATGAGGGGATGGGTCTCCAGAGCTGCGTCCATGTGTCGGACCTCCTTACGTCAGATCTCACTTCGCCGGTCTCCTAAAGGGTCCGCCTCCTGGTCGTGGCCAGATAGGGCCTGATGGCCTCAAGGCCCGGGGCCTGATGGCCTCAAGGCCCGGGTCCACCTGGCCCTATCCCTGGGAGTCCCTGTGAGCCACATTGGCGTAGACGACCCGGAGGCAGCTGAGCTAGATATTTCGCAAGGCCGCGTGCATGACGTATGCAGCCACGAGCACGCCGAGCACGATGCCCGATCCGATCAAGGAGCCAGCCACCAGCACCGCGGCCACGATCAGCACGATGAGGCCGACCGTCTCTACGACCTCGCTCCGCGATGTCACCAGATCGACGGCATTTCCTTCGACCTGTAGTCGCATACCTCTCCTCCGGGTTTCGTAGATTTGCCCTCATGATGCCTGTTGCCGGTCGACCATTCCAGGGCCGAACGGCCCCTATGTGAGGGCCGTTCGGCCGCATTCAGGCGGCTTCGGGGTCCATGCCCACGATGGCTCGTCGTTCCTGTGCGTCCTCGCGCGCCTCGGTTCGCTGTGGTGTCGCCAGCACGATCAGCACGTAGACGAGCTGAGCGACGCTCATGCCGACGGCGGCCCTGATGACGGCCTCGGGCCAGATGGTGGGGATCTGCGACGCCCCCAGCTGCCCCACCTGCAGGAAACCCTGATGGAGAGCGACCCCACCCGACCCCAGCAGCAGCATGGCGCGGGAGCGAGTCTTGCCCCGTGCGACGAGGAACGCGGTGCCGATGCCGACGCCGATGAACAGGAGGTTGTGAAGCAGGCGGTAGGCGGTATCGATCGCGGCCGACGGAAGCGCAAGTACCTCGTCGGGAAGGTGCACCAGATTGACCAGGGCAACCGCGCCGACCACTATCGCTGCAGGACGTATGCGAGCGAGACCCGTCCGCCGTATCCCGGCGAGGGCAACGGCCGTGGCGAGGAAACCGAAGGCCAGGGGCTGCCACCACGGGGGACCGGGATCGAGGGTCAGCTCGCCTCGTAGCGCGTACCGCCGACCCTCGACGACGAATGGCAGGCTCCACGGCCCCGCGTCGGGCTCGCCTTGGGGCATCCGATGGACGCGGTGGTCGTACCAGGCGTAGCGTCTGTCTTCGGAAAGCCTCATCCATTCGGGGGCCGCGGACGGATCCGCGTTCGGAGGAAGCGCAACGTCCGCGTCGCGGCGCGCGTTCAGGTAGGTCGCGGGCGAGTGGAGGTTCCGCTCGACGCCTTTGGGTCCGATGCGGAGATAGGGCTCGCTTTCGTATCCGAGAACGATGACGTTGTCGTCACCGGTGTTCTCGAGCGAGACGTACTCCGCCGTCGGGTAGAGACGCCACGTGACGCCGGGCACCTGTGGTGCATCGCTGATCCGACTCGCCCAGTCGGTAGCGGCTCCGGCGCGCGTGTGTGCCTGGGCGGGCGACGGAACGAACG
>JBKKAE010000095.1:0-16171 GCA_046714835.1 Actinomycetota bacterium
CTCCGGGGGCGGCTCCTGATCCCGAAGGGATCAGCCGCCCCCGGCTCCTACGCCAGCAGTGCCTCCCTGGCCTTCTCGTTGTCGCTCGTCACGAGCACCGCTCGATCGCCGGTCGCGAGGTAGGCGATCGAGACGTTGATCCCGGCGGTCGCGACCCTGCCGGCAACCCGCCCGAGCGTGCCCGGCTGGCCGGCTTCCTGATCCGTCAGGTCGACGACGACGGCGTCGGCCTCGCCCTCCACCTTGATGTCGGCGAGGATCAATGCGTTCTGCGCGACCATCGCGTTCTCCACCAGGACGTGCACGACGCCGACACCGTCATCGGTCGTCGCGCAGAAGCCTTCGATGTTGACCCCCGCGTCGCCCAACGCCTCGCCCATGTGGGCGAGCTGGCCCGCGCGGTCGTCGAGCACCACCGTCAGATCCGTGGCCATCTGATCACCCTCTCCTACATCCCGAGCGCAGCCAGCGCCTTGTCGTTGTCGTCGGTGACGGCAACAGCTCGGTTGTTCGTCGCGAGGTACACCGCCTGCATGTTGACTCCGGCGTCTGCCACCGCGCGCGCCATCTTGCCCATCGTGCCCGGCGTTCCCGCGCCTTCCGATATCTCGCTCACGATCGCCGGGGACTCACTCTCGACGGTCAGGCCCGCGCCTTCGAGCGCGGCCCTCGCGGCGGCGCCGTCCTCCACCAGGAGATGGATCACGCCTCGATCGCCCAGTCCGACACCGCACAGCCCTTCGATGTTGATGCCCGCGTTGCCCAGCGCCTCGCCTATGTCCGCCAGCCCTCCGGGACGATCCTCGACGGTGACACCAAGATCGGTCGGCATCGGTTCCCCCTTCCGCTCGCTCGCGCTCGGTCTACGCCCCGAGCGGCAACCCGTCAAATCTCCGGCGGTCGACCGGCCGCCCGGCGAGCGCTATCAGCCGACCCCTTCCGGCGGCGGCTCCTCGTCGGGGCTGGGAGCGGGGACTTCCCGGGGCGGGTTCTCCACCTGGGTTCGCGGCGCCGCGATCTCGACGTCGAGAACCAGCGCGGCCGGCGCGTCGACACCGAGACCGTCGACCGCGAACAGATCCACGGCTTCGCCGCAGCCCCCGGCGGCGACCAGATGGGTCGTTCGATCGAGCCACCCCAGCGCCTCGGTGGATCGCGTTTCGTCCGGCAGGGCGGTGTTGGTCTCGCCCCGGTTGAGGATCAGGGCCGTGCGCTCCTCGCAGGCCGTGCCTTCGGTCACCGCCTGGAGGGTCCCCGACGGGGCGAGCCGGAGACCGTTCGCGACAGTCCCCTCCGTGCCGCGCCAAGCGGTACCGAATCCCGTCCGGCTCTCGAGCTTCATGAAGTGGAGCTCCGGGTAGCCCTCCTCGTGCTGGGCCGTCCACCACAGGGTCCGCCCGTTCGGAGAGAACGCGAGCGAGGTGAACTCAGTCCCGCGCTCGGAGAAGATCAGGCGCTGCGGATCCTTCCCTTCGTTCGTCGACAGCCAGATCTCCTGTCCCTCGGTCGTCTCCACCACGAACGCCAGCGCGAGACCACTGGGGTGATACGCGACCTGGAGATACTCCCCCGGAGGGAGCGACACGAGCCGGATCAGGCGGCCGTCGTCGACGAAGCGCTTCCTCGGGACGCCCTTCGCGTCGGCGAACACCACCGCGAGGCCGAGTGGATGCCCCCAGTCGAAGGCACGCAATGAGGTGTCGATCGCCGGGAGATCCGGGGCGTCGCCACCGACGCCACGGATCTCGAACCCGTTCAGCAGCACGCGATCGCCCTGTGGGCCCCAGGCGAACGGACCGGCGTCCTCCACCGGGAACAGGCAGGCGAGATCGCCCTCTGCGGGGTCGAGCGCCCACGCCCGTCCGTCGGCGACGAAGGCGACGGTGTGGGTTGCGCCGGCGCCGCCGGTGCAACCCGGGGGCAGCGGCGTGCCGTTCGGCATCCGAGCGCCGGTGGCGACGGCGGACGGGGACTCCGACGTGCTCACCGAGGGCGTGGAGGTGTCGTCGTCGACCGCAGGCTGCGTGCACGCGCCGGCGAAGAGCGCCGCCGCAAGTATGAACCGGGTCCATCGCATCGTCGGTCTCGGACGCTACACCCGAGACCGATCGCCGGGCGAGGGACTGATCAGAGATCGCCGCGAAGCCCCCAGAGCTCCGGGAAGAACCGCTTGTCCAGCGTGGTGCGGAGGTATCCGACGCCCGAAGAGCCGCCCGTCCCCCGCTTCGCTCCAATCTCGCGTTCCACCATCAGGACGTGGAGCGATCGCCACCGAGCGACGTTCTCGTCGTGATCGAGCAAGGCCTCCGAGACGGCGAACAGCTCCTGCTGCTCTCGTGCCATCGCGACGAGAGAGGCAGACCGCTCCTCGTCGTCGTCCGTCGGCATCGGCAGGCCGTTCGCCTCCAGGAGTGCACAGAAGCCGTCCCAGAGCGTCGGCTCGGCGAGGCGGCGCTGGAGGCGATCACGCTCCTCGGGCGAGGCGGCGAGATCCTGGAGGAGCCGTTCGTCCTTCAGCCCGCTGAGGCATTCGAGCTCCCGGAACTGCGCGGACTGGAATCCGGACGCCGGCGCAAGGTGGTCACGGAACGCGAGGAAGTCCTGCGGGGACATCGTCTCGAGCACCTCGATGTGTTCGATCAAGACCCGCTCGATCGCGTGCACGCGCTTCAGGTAGTGACGGGTGCGCTCGGTATCTCCGTCGAAGAGGCGATCGCGCACCGACTCCAGCTCGAACAGGATCTGCTTGAACCACAGCTCGTACGCCTGGTGGACCACGATGAACAGGAGCTCGTCGTGGACGGGGGGATCCGAAAGGAGCTGCTGGAGCGAGGTCAGCTCGGACAGCTTCAGATAGCCGCTGTAGGTGAGGAGATCTACGTCTGTTTCGCTGGTCCGGCCGAACCGCCGTTGTCTCCCCTCTTCCATGGCGCGAAGCCTAGCGAAGGCGCACGGCAGCTATCCGCGCAACTCGCCGAGGCCATATCCTGTGGTTGCCTCACCGGAGGGAGGCGACCGTGGACGACATCGAACGCATCGAGAAGCGTAGGGGGCGCACGGTTCGGGCGTCGCCTGCATCGCTGAACGCTGAACTGTTGGATCAGCTCGCGGACGCCGTGCTTGTCGCCGACACCGACGGTCACTACGTCGAGGCGAATCTCGCGGCGGCCACACTGCTCGGCTACTCGCGGACGGAGCTCTTGTCGATGGGGGTCGCCGACGTGACGATGGGTCCGCCCGGATGGTCTCAGTCCGAGTACGTCCGCTTCGCCAAAGACGGCTACTGGCGAGGGATGGTTGACCTCCGCCGCAAGGACGGCTCGCCCGTGCGCGTCGACGCGCGCGCGAGCGTTCTCCAGACTCCCGAGGGACGGTGGGGCATCTCGGTCCTCCGCGAGGTCGACGAAGCGGCCGACGCCTCGTCGACGATCACCGAACGTCGGCTCGCCGCGATCGTTCAGTCCGCCGATGATGCGATCTATAGCGTCACGCCGAACGGCCTGATCGAGAGCTGGAACCCTGCGGCGGAGCGCCTGTACGGCCACGGTGCGGAGGAGATCGTCGGGAAGCACGTGGCGCTCACCGCTCCCCCGGAGCGACACGACGAGGTTGCCCACAACATCGAACGGGTCCTGGCGGGCGAGCACCTGCAGGATATCGAGACGGTGCGACTCACCAAGGACGGTCGGACGTTCGATGTCTCGTTGTCGGTCTCACCCATCCACGACATCGAGGGCAAGGTGAGCGGGATGTCCACCACCGCCCGCGACATCACCGACCGGAAGCGGGCCGACGAGCGCGCGCAGGCGCTGGCGCGAGCACTGGAGGAAGCGCGGGACACCCTGCAGCTCGTCACGCTCGGCGCGGCCGACGGCATCACGATCCAAGATGCCGAAGGACGACTGGTCTACGCCAACCTCGCCGCCGCGCGCGTCTCGGGCTATAAGTCGGTCGACGAGTTCCTCGCCGCGGATCCGCGCGAGCGGCTCGCGCACTGGGTGATGTTGACCGAGGAGGGCGAGCCCTTCCCCATCGACGAGCTCCCGGGCCGCCGGGTCCTCGCGGGCGAGCCCGAGGCCGAGACCGTCCTGCGGGTGCGTGACAAGCGGGACGGTCACGAGTTCTGGTCCCTCGTCAAGGCGACGGCCACCTTCGACGCGCAGGGCCGGGTGCGGCACGCGATCAACCTCTTCCGCGATATCACGGGTCAGAAGGAGGCAGAACGGAGCGCTCACCGGAAGGCGACGCAGATGTCCCACCTCTACGCGATCACGGCGGCGCTCTCGGAGACGACGGACATCGCGGTGATCGCCGAGGCGTTGGCAGAGCAGACCCTGACGGCCTTCGAGGCCTCCCGGGGGGCGGTCGTGCTTCGCTCGCAGGACGGCGACGCGCTCGAAACCGTGGCTTGGCGGGGACACGAACCCTCAGTGATCGAAAGCTGGCGCCGATTCCCTCTGGACAGGGCGACGCCGATCGGTGACGCCGTCTTGAGGAACGAACCCGTGATCCTCGCGAGTCGGGACGAGTGGATCACCCGATATCCCGACCTGAGTCGGGGAGAGATACCGGCGGCGTCGGCTTCGATCCCTCTCGACGTCGGCGACC
The DNA here is from genome assembly GCA_046714835.1 of Actinomycetota bacterium. Taxonomy (GTDB): domain Bacteria; phylum Actinomycetota; class UBA4738; order UBA4738; family HRBIN12; genus JAJNBA01. The sequence goes on from JBKKAE010000095.1 coordinate 4,609, forward strand.
GGGCGATCGGCGGCCTCACCCTCAGCTTCGACGAGCCTCGAGCGTTCTCCGAGGAGGACGTGGGCTTCATGCTGGGCGCCGCCCGCCAGGGAGCACAGGCGTTGGAGCGGGCCCGCTCGGAGGAGATCCGGCGTCTCGCCGAGGCTCGCCTCTCGCTTCTCGCCCGGGCCGGAGGGCTCCTCGCCGAGTCACTCGACTACCGGAAGACCCTCGGCGCCGTGGTCGACCTCGTCGTGCCCCAGCTCGCCGACTGGGCATCGGTCGAGATCCTGGAACCGGACGGGTCCATCCAGCCGCTTGCCATGGGGCATGTGGACCCGGAGAAGGTGGCGTTCGCCAAGGAGTTCCGGAAGCGACGACCGCCGGACCTGTCGGCTCCGACCGGCGTCGGGCACGTGATCACGACCGGTCAACCGGAGGTTGTCCCCGAGATCACGGAGGAGATGGTCGCTGCCCTCGACGATCCCGAACTGCAGGAACTGGTGCGCGAGCTGCAGCTCCACTCGGCCATGACCGTGCCACTCTCGGCCCGGGGGAGAACCCTCGGCGCGATGACGTTCGTGTGGGCCGAGTCGGGACGGACCTACACGGCGGCCGATCTCGCACTCGCCCAAACGCTCGCTGCGCGCGTCGCGCTCGTGATCGACAACGCGCGCCTCTACCGCGATCGCGACCATATCGCCAAGACGCTGCAGCAAAGCTTGCTCCCGCCGGAGCCCCCATCGATCGAAGGCATCGACCTGGCGGCCCGGTATCGACCGGCCGGAGAGGGCATCGAGGTGGGGGGCGACTTCTACGACGCGTTCGACATCGGTGACGGCGAGTGGACGATCGCCCTGGGCGACGTGTGCGGGAAGGGTCCGGACGCCGCGGCGCTGATGGGGATGGTGCGACACACCATCAGGGCCGCGGCGATCCGCGAACGGGCCCCCGCCCGCGTGCTCGCCACGGTGAACGCCGCGGTCGGCCGGCAGACCTCAGAGGAGCAGTTCTGCACCGCCGTCGCCGCCCGACTCCGTCCCCAGGGAGACCAAGTGATCGCGTGGATCTGCGTGGCAGGCCATCCGCCTCCCGTGATCCTCCGCAGCGATGGATCCTTGCACTGGGTCCGCGGATCCGGAGCGCTCCTTGGCGTCTTCGACGACGCCGAGCTCGCCGAGGACGAGCTCCGGCTCGCCCCGGGTGACACCCTGGTCCTGTACACGGACGGCGTGACCGAGGAGAGCAACGGGGAGGGTCCGTTCGGCGAGGAAGGAGTCGCAGCCGTCCTCCGAGGAGCGGCGGGCGACGCGGCTTCGCAGATCGTCGGACGCATCGAGGAGGCGGTGCTCGCCCACGGTTCGGGCGAGCCGAGAGACGACATCGCGATCCTCGCGGTCAAGGCGACCGGCTGACCGCCTACGGTTGCCAGGCGCCGACCGCGGTGCGGAACGGGTGGACCTCGATGTCCTGCCAGACACCGTCGGTGACATAGGGGTCCCCGGAGAGCCAGTCGTCCACGCCCTCCCTGTCGGGGAACTCGACGAGCAGCACCGACCCGATCATGTCGCCGCCGTCGTTCAAGACTGCGCCGCCGACCAACACGTTCCCTTTCTCGACGAGTGGGCGGATCGAGTCGAGATGGGTCGGTCGAGTCCTCTGCCGTCGCTCGAGCGCACCCTCGTCGGTCCCATCCTTCGCGACCACCAGGAACTGCATGCCGGTCCTCCCTCGTTCGTTCGTCGAGGTGAACCTATCCGCCGACGCTGGTCTCCGTGCTTACTGGACGTCGCGGGCACGAACGAAGATGAACCCGAGGGCGAGCAGGATCGCCATGTAGCCAAGGATCACGAGCATCGCGCGCCCCGGAGAGAGAACGAATGACCCATTCGGGAACCCGGATTCGGCCGTCCGCCAGCTCAGGAACGTGACCAGGTTGTCGCCAAGAAGCCACGGTGTCCAGAGAGGTCGCAGCCCTCGCACCAGGCCTTCGAGCACCGCTGTCCATACGAACACCACGCCGAGCGCCGCGGCTGTGTGGCGACCGATCGCGGCGACCGCTCCCCCGATGACGGCCGAGATCGCGGCGGCCATCGACACCCTGAGCGACGTCGTCAGCAGGTCGGTCCACCACGCGCCGTCCACTCCGACCGTGGACCCCCGCAGCATCGCGGCGAGGGCGAGCCCCGCCGACAGGAACGCGACGATCAAGGCGCTCACCACGAGAACGCCGGCGGCGAGGACCAGGATCCGTGCCGCCAACCATCGGAGGCGCCGAGGCTCCCACGTCAAGATCGTGCTGATGGTTCCGGTCTGCCAGGAAGCGGCGACGGAGGACGCTCCGATCACGAGCCCGAGGATGCTCGTGATGGAGGAGATGCCCTCGAGGATCTGCGGGAGATCCACCAGCGCGAGGTGCGACGGCATGTAGTGGGTGGGGTTCCCCGAGTTCTCGCGACAGAACTCTTCCTTCGTCCCCGCGAAGTCTCCGTCTCCGAAGTCGCTGTTCATGCAGAACTGGAACTCCTCCTCAGCTTGGGCCTGCGCGGCTGCGCGGACTTCCTCGGTCGGCGGCGTGGACTGCCATGCCGCGATCACGAGCCCGATGGCCGTCGCCAGGAGGGCTCCGGCCAGCATGACCACCACCAACCGCCGCGACCGGAATCGAAGGAGCTCGGATGCGAGGAGGCGCGTCATGCGCCCACCTCGTGATCGCCGCCGGTGAGCTCCAGGAACGCCTGTTCGAGGTTGCCCTCGTCAGGCCGGAGGAGCGAGGGATAGACCCCTTTGGCGGCGAGCGCTCGCGCCACGCGCTCGCCCTCCTCCGGCAGGACCGACGCTTTGAGCAGGTCGCCCTCGATGCTCACGGCGATGCCAGCGTCCGTGAGCGCGAGCCGGCCCGCCTCGAGGTCGGGCACGCGGACCGCGATGCGCGCCCCCCGACCGGACGCCAGCACGTCGTGGACCGAGCCGGCGGCGACGAGACGACCGCGCGCCAGGATCGCGACCCGATCGGCGACCTGCTGCACCTCCGACAGGATGTGACTCGAGACGAAGACGGTCCTTCCATCTGCACCGAGGCTCCGCAGAAGGTCGCGCACTTCCACGATCCCGGCGGGATCGAGGCCATTGGCAGGCTCGTCCAGGATCAGCAAGGAGGGATCCTTGAGCAATGCCGCGGCGATGCCGAGGCGTTGCTTCATCCCCAGCGAGTAGGTCCTCACCATGTCGTTCGCGCGCGCCGTGAGCCCCACGCGATCGAGCGCCGTATCGACGGCTTCGCGAGCGATGCCGTCGATCCTCGCCAGGATCTGCAGGTTGCGCCTTCCCGTGAATCGCGGGAAGAGGGCGGGCGCTTCCACGATCGACCCGACCCGTCGGATCACGCCCGGGAGCCCTCGAGGAACGTCGTTGCCGAGGAGACGAGCCCTCCCGGCTGAGGCGGCGACGAGCCCGAGGAGACACCGGATCGTCGTGGTCTTGCCGGCTCCGTTCGGGCCCAGGAACCCGAACACCCCGCCCTCGGAGACCTCGAGGTTTAGCCCGTCGAGTGCGACCGTCGGCGGACGGCGCAGCCGGCGGTACTCCTTGCGGAGGCCCTCGATCTCGATCACGGGTGCCATCGCGCCCGACCGTACTCGCAGTTCGCGATCGCGGGCACGGAGCGCCGCCCAGTTGCTACCGTCCGGCGAAACGAAGGGAGCACGGTTGGACCCGAACCACGAGATCCTGTTCGAGCCGGTCCGGATCGGCCCGAAGACGCTCCGGAACCGCTTCTACCAGGTCCCCCATTGCTCGGGGTTCGGCACCGAGAAGCCGTGGACGCAGGCGGCGCATCGCGGCGTGAAGGCCGAGGGTGGTTGGGCGGCCGTCTGCACCGAATACGCGCCGTTCTCTCCCGACTCCGATGAGGCTCCCCTGATCGCGGCGAGGTTCTGGGACGAGGACGACATACGGGCATTGCGTCTCATGACGGATGCCGCGCATGAGCACGGCGCCCTCGCCGGATTGGAGCTGTACCACGGAGGTGCACACACCGCGAACAACCAGACGAGGCTTCCCTCGGTCGCCCCCAGTCAGCTCGCGAGCGATCTCGAACCCTTCGTGGTCCCCAAGGAGATGGAGCTCGCGGACATCGCGAGGGTGCAACGCCAATGGGCGGAGGGTGCGACCCGCGGACGGGACTGCGGGTTCGACATCGTCTACGTCTACGGCGCCCACGCGTACCTTCCGATGCAGTTCCTCTCGCCCTTCTACAACAAGCGGACGGATGGGTACGGAGGCACGCTGAAGGACCGTGCGCGCTTCTGGCTGGAGACGCTCGAAGCCGTTCGGGAGGCGGTGGGTTCGGACTGCGCGATCGCCACGCGCATCTCGGTCGACGCACTCGGCCCCGCGGGGATCCATATCGAGGAGGCTTTGGAGTTCGTCAATCAAGCTGACGACCTGGTGGATCTCTGGGACGTGAACGTCGGCTCGATCGCCTATTGGAGCAAGGACTCCGGCACGTCCCGATACTTCCCGGAGGGCTATCAGCTCGAGTGGACCGGGGGGATCCGCCAGGCGACCGCGAAGCCCATCGTCGGGGTCGGCCGGCTGACGAGCCCGGACAAGATGGCCTCGATCGTGCGCAGTGGGTCGTGGGATCTCGTCGGCGCGGCGCGACCGTCGATCGCCGATCCGTTCCTCCCCCAGAAGATCCTCGAGGGGCGCACCGACGAGATCCGCGAGTGCACCGGCTCGAACGTCTGCATCATGAAGGTCGACGGCTTTGGACACCTCGGCTGCATCCAGAACGCCACGGCAGGTGAGGAGCACCGGCGCGGCTGGCACCCCGAACGATTCGAGCGAGCCTCCAACGCCGAGATGGGCATCCTGGTCGTGGGCGCGGGACCGGCCGGGATGGAATGCGCGGTGACGCTCGGTCGGAGAGGCTTCGAGGCCGTGCATCTGGTGGAGGCATCGGACGACGTCGGCGGACGGATGCGATGGGTGCGGCGTCTCCCGACACTCGGGGATTGGGGACGGATCGTCGACCACCGGAAGGTGGTGTTGTCGAAGCTCCGCAACGTGGAGGTCGTCATCGGGCGGCGGCTGACGGCCGAGGACGTGCGCGACTACGGCGCGCAGATCGTCGTGGTGGCAACCGGCTCGCACTGGTCAGGCGAGGGCCTGCAGTCAGCGACCCACGAGCCGATCGACGGCGCCACAGCGTCGCTGCCCCACGTGCTCACGCCGGAGCAGGTGATGGACGGGAAGCCGCCTCCGGGTCCCCGGGTGATCGTCTATGACGCTGAGGGGTACTTCGTCGGGCCCGGGATCGCAGAGCTCCTGGCGGACGAGGGCCTCGAGACCCACCTCGTCACGTCCCTGGATGTCGTGTCGCCGATCTCGGATCTGACCCTCGAAGGACCGATGCTCCGGCAGCACCTCCACGAGCGGGGCGTGACCATGCATCGCGGCGTCACGGTGTTGTCCGTCGAACCCGGCCTGGTGTCCGGCGAAAACGAGTTCGAGGAGCCGTGGTCGATGGAGGCAGACGGGATCGTCTTGGTGACCCAGCAGGTGTCCGACGACTCGTTGTATCGGGAGTTGGTGAGCGATCCGTCCCTCCTCAAGGCCTCGGGGATCGAGGCCGTCTACCGGATCGGCGACTGCGTGGCGCCTCGGATGATCTCGGAGGCGATCTTCGACGGCCATCGGCTGGCGCGAGAGATAGACGGCACGGATCCCTCCGTCGCGCTTCCGTTCGACCGTGAGCGCGGCCTGCCCGACGTCGAACCCATCGCGAGATGATGGTCCGAGATGGACACGAGGCCACTCGGCACTGATCTTCCCGACGGCGTCCGATTCATCGGACCGGAGGTCGACTGGGAGCCCGGATGGGCACCGGGTGAGGCGCCGACGCTCACAGACCTGAACGCCTGCGTCGCGTGCGGACTCTGTTTGCCGCACTGTCCCACCTACCGCCTGACCGGGGAGGAGTCGGCGTCGCCGCGCGGACGGATCACCGCGATGCGGGCGGTCCACGAGGGCCGGGCGGCGACGGACGAGACGTTCACGCGATTCATGGACCTTTGCCTTGTGTGCCGTGCGTGCGAGGACGTCTGTCCCTCGCACGTGCCCTTCGGTCGGATGATGGAGGCGACCCGGACGCAGATCGAGCCACTGCGTTCACGGCGCGCGAGGTTCCTTCGTTGGCTCGGGCTGGACGTGGTGCTTCCTTCGAGGAAGCTCACGTGGGTCGCAGGCACGCTCGCTCCGCTCGCGCGCCCGTTCCTCCCGGCTCGCGTCCGGGCGATGATCCCTCGCGGCGGCGGCGAGCCGTTCGCGCGGCTCCCCCGCGTCACGTCGCCGGAGGGCGACCTGCGTGGAACCGTCGCGCTGCTCTCCGGTTGCGTGCAAGACCGATGGTTCCGGCGCGTGAACCGAGCCACTATCCAGGTGCTCGCGAGGAATGGCTGGCGCGTTATCGTGCCGCGCGCGCAAACGTGCTGCGGAGCACTTGCCGCGCACAACGGACATCTCGAGACGGCGCGGAAGCTCACGAAGAAGAACGCGGCGGCGTTCGCCTCCGTGGATCACGTCGTCGTGAACGCCGCCGGATGCGGGGCGCACATGCAGTCGTACGGCGACCTGGTCGAGGGAGCCGGTCTTCCGATACGCGACGTGATCGAGTTCCTGCACGCCGAGGGCCTCGCCGGCGGCGCAGGCTCGCTGCCAAAGCCCACCCGCGTCGCGTACCACGATGCCTGTCATGCGCTCCGCGCGCAGGGCATCCATGCGCAGCCGCGCGAGCTGCTCCGTGCGATCGGGAACCTGGAACTCGTCGAGATCCCGAACGGCGACCGCTGCTGCGGCGCCGCCGGGATCTACAACGTGACGGAGCCGGAGATGTCGGGCCGGTTGATGCGTGACAAGGCCGAAGCTGTCGCCTCGACGGGGGCAGCCGTGGTTGCCTCCGGCAACCCCGGCTGCACGATGCAGATTCTCGCCGGCCTGCGAGAGATCGGTGCTAGGGCACACGTCGTCCACCCGATCGAGCTGCTCGACGACGCCGCGCGCAGGCCCTGAGCTACCAGCGAGGGTCGGCCGCGAGGAGTGCGGCCTCGCCGGTGCACTCGGTCCCGGCGCCGTAGCGAGGATCGGCTCCGATGCCGAGGCGGATGTAGAAGCACGCGCCCGGCCGGGCCTGGACGGCCGCCGCCCAGACGGTCTCGGACGCGGACACGCTCACATCGTCGAGACCGACGGACGATTCATCCTCCGGTCTGAACGACAGTTCCGGAACATCCTCCGCCAGCGCATCGGCGTCGGCTTCCCGGAACGAGGCCTCGCGGCTGCGCACGATCTCCGCGGCCGCCTGTGCCCGGCGGAGGGTGTCCTGGGCGTGCCCGATCGAGTTCGCGAGCGGCCTGTTCGCGAAGATCTCCACGAGGAGGAACAGCCCGCCTACCAGCAGCGTCCCTGCGATGACCCAGAACCCACGGTTGGAGCGCATCGGTTCGGGGCCGAGCTCCTCGTCATATGCCCGGATGAGGTCGTCGTCGGCGGCCATCGCCAAGAGGGTACAAACGCCCGATCCGATACGTTCGCCGCCATGCCCGAGCAGATCGCGCCGAACGTGCTGTCGTGGGCGAGTGAGCTCGACGAGCTCACGCGCGCCCAGGCGGCGACGACCGCCCGGCTCCCGATCCTGGCCGGCCACCTGGCGCTGATGCCCGACGCCCACCTCGGGAAGGGCGCCACGATCGGCTCCGTGATCCCGACAGAGAGTGCCGTGATCCCCTCCGCGGTCGGCGTCGACATCGGCTGCGGGATGGCGGCTCGACAGCTGGATCTCACCCAGGAGGGTCTTCCGGACGGGCTGGATGCATGGATCTCCACGATGGAGGCGGCCATTCCCGCCGGGCTCGGCCGTTGGCACGGCGAACCTTCCGACGATGCGCGAGCCTGGTTCGCGGAGCACGCGCCGCCTCCGACACTCGACAACCCAGAGCGGGCTGCGGCGCAGCTCGGCACCCTCGGGTCCGGGAACCACTTCATCGAGCTCGCCGCGGACGAAAGCGATCGGGTCTGGATCCTCCTGCACTCGGGTTCGCGGGGCGGCGGCAACAAGCTCGCGACGATGCACACCAAGACGGCGACGAAGCTGCACGAGGGACTCGGAACCAGACTCGAGGATCCCGAGCTCGCGTGGCTGCAGGAGGGCACGCCGGAGTTCGACGCGTACATCCGCGACCTCCGCTGGTCACAGGCGTTCGCGCGCGAGAATCGGCGACTGATGTTGGACTCGACCCATCGTGTGCTCGAACGCGTCCTCGGACGAGATGTGCGCACCGCGGACGAGGTGAACTGCCACCACAACTTCACGGAGCGAGAGCGACACGGTGGACGCGACGTCTGGGTGACACGGAAGGGAGCGATCCGTGCACGCGTCGGCGACCGTGGACTGATCCCTGGGGCGATGGGCCAGCGCTCCTACGTGGTCCGTGGCTTGGGGAACCCGGCGTCGTACGAGTCGTGCGCGCACGGTGCCGGCCGGCGGATGTCTCGTCGGCAGGCGAGGAAGCAGCTGTCGGTCGAGAGCTTCACGGAAGTGATGGGTGTCAGCGCGTGGCAGCACACGAGCGCGCAGGCGTTGCTCGACGAGCATCCCTCCGCCTACAAGCCGATCGACGTCGTCATGCGCGACCAGGCCGACCTCGTCGAGATCGAACATGAGCTCTACGGCATCGCCAACTACAAGGGAGTTGAGACACGAGAGCGACGCTAGCCGGCGAGGGTTCGCGACAGCTCCGAGAGACTCTCCAGATTGTGACCCGACAGGAACACGTCGACGGACGGCAGCGCCGCCGCCATGCCGCGGGCAAGCGGCTCGTACCTCGGTGAGCCCTTCAGCGGATTCACCCACACCACCTTGTGCGCGAGCCGCCCGAGTCGCGCCATCTGCGTGCGCAACAGCTCTGGATCGCCTCGCTCCAACCCGTCGCTACATAACACCACGACCGCTCCGCGGAGAGCTGCTCGCTGGCTCCAGCCGTCCAGCAACGTCTTCAGGGACTCGCCGATCCGTGTCCCGCCCTCCCAGTCGGCCACCGTCCGACCGATCTCGTGCATCGCACGATCCGGGTCCTTCGTTCGCAGCATCCTCGTCACGCGCGTGAGTCGCGTGCCGAAGCAGAACACCTCCACACGCCGTCCTGCTGCCATCGCGGCGTAGCCGAACTGCACCAGCGCCCGGGCGTACGGCGACATCGAGCCGCTCACGTCGAGGATCAGCACGAGCGGCCGGCCGCGGACGCGGCGGTCGCGCCATGCCCGATCGAACGGCTCCCCTCGCGTCCGCAGCGACCGCCGAAGCGTACGGCGGACGTCGAACCGGGCACCCTTCGACGACGGACGCGTCCGGCGCATCCGCTGTTCCGGCAGGGCGACCGCGAGCGCGCGGATCATCCTGCCCACCTCTTCGCGTTCCTCCTCGGAGAGATCGGCGAACGACTTCGATCGCAACACCTCGACGGCGCTCGCCACGATCCGGAGCGCGGCCTCGTCGCCGGGCGCCGGCGTCTCGTCCTCCTCGGTCAAACCGTGCCACTCGGCAGCGGTCCTTCCTGCTCGGACGTCCAGGGCGGTCGGTTGATCTCCCCACTCAACGCCCTGTCGAGCAAGCGAGGGCAGGTCGAGCTCGATCTTGAGATCTTCGGTCGAGCGGAGCGACCGATACCAATCCTCGAAGGCGAGGTCGTAGGCGGCCAGATCCTCCTTCCGGCCGATCATCGATACGCGGCCCGCCCAGTAGAGCGACAGTCGGTCGGTCAGGCCGAGCGCCGCCACGGCGCGGACGAACGTCAGGATGCGACCGGTGCCGACCGGCAGACCTCGGGCCCGCAATCCTCGTCCGAAAACAACGAGCGGTGGCAGCGGCTCGGCGAGCGGAGGCTCAGCCATCCCGGTCGCCGACCACCTCGGCGAGTCGCGGCGCCACCAGCTGCTGGTCCTCGTGGTCCTTCACGACCGCACCCAGCGTGTCGCGCGCCATCTCGGGGCTCAGCCGATCCGCCCCCAAGAACGCGAGCGCGTTCGCCCAGTCGATCGTCTCCGCGACGCCCGGGAGCTTGGCCAGATCGAGCGAACGCAACCTGGCCACCGCCGCCGCGACATCGCGGGCGAGCGCCTCGCCGACGTGGGGCGCGCGAGTGCGCACGATCTCCACCTCGCGGTCCAACCCGGGGTGGTCGATCCAGTGGTAAAGGCACCGCCGCTTCAGGGCGTCGTGGAGCTCGCGCGTCCGGTTCGACGTCACGACGACCGCCGGCGGCGACTCCGCCACCACCTGGCCCACTTCCGGGATGGTGACCGCGAACTCCGAGAAAATCTCGAGCAGGAAAGCCTCGAACTCGTCATCGGCGCGGTCCAGCTCGTCCACGAGCAGGACCGCACCGGACCCCGCTCGGATCGCTGCGAGCAGCGGCCGCTCGACCAGGAACTCGGGCCCGAAGAGGTCGTCGACGTGGCGCTCAGCGTCCGACGCGTCCATCGCCCGCACGGCCAGCAACTGCCGGGCGTAGTTCCACTCGTAGAGGGCCTGAGACGCGTCGATCCCCTCGTAGCACTGGAGGCGGATCAGCCGCCGTCCCAGGAGCTCGGCCAGGACCTTCGCCACCTCCGTCTTGCCGACGCCCGCTTCCCCTTCCAGAAGCAACGGCTTGTCGAGCGAGAGGGCGAGGTGGATCGCCGTCGCGAGCCCCCGGTCGGCCAGATACGCATGCGAGCCCAGCTGGGCCTGCAGCTCATCCACCGAGGCGAACCGACCATCCATGACGCTCCATGCTACGGGGCACCCAACCGGCCGGACCGGTTCGACGGACACCCTCGTTCTGGGGTTGAATGTTGGTTTCGGATATCAGCGGAGGGCGCATGGCGGAGATCGTGCTGGACCACGTCACGAAGACCTATTCGTCGGGTGGGGCGAGCGCGGTCTCGGATCTGAATCTGAAGATCGATGATGGGGAGTTCATCGTCCTGGTGGGCCCGTCCGGGTGCGGCAAGACGACGGCCCTTCGGATGGTCGCCGGACTCGAGTCGATCACCGACGGCACGGTCTCGATCGGCGATCGTGTCGTGAACACCGTGCCCCCGAAGGAACGGGACATCGCCATGGTGTTCCAGAACTACGCGCTCTATCCGCACATGACCGTCTACGACAACATGGCGTTCGGGCTCAAGCTGCGGAAGCTGGCGAAGGACGAGATCGACCGTCGGGTCCGCGACGCCGCGAAGATCCTCGGCCTCGAGGAGTTCCTGGAGCGGAAGCCCAAGGCCCTGTCAGGAGGTCAGCGTCAACGCGTGGCGATGGGACGCGCGATCGTTCGTGAGCCCAAGGCGTTCCTGATGGACGAACCGCTCTCCAACCTGGACGCCAAGCTCCGTGTGCAGATGCGATCGGAGATCGCGAGGATCCAACACGAGCTCTCGACGACCACGCTCTACGTCACGCACGACCAGGTCGAGGCGATGACGATGGGCGACCGGGTCGCCGTGATCCGTAAAGGGGTCCTCCAACAGGTCGACGCGCCGCAGT
>JBKKAE010000096.1:0-18377 GCA_046714835.1 Actinomycetota bacterium
GTGCTCTTGTGACCGGAGGGAACGAGGCGACGTGAGCGATAGGTACGTCGGTCGGTCCGTGCCCAGGGTCGAAGACCTCGATCTGGTCACCGGGAAGGCGCGCTTCATCGACAACCTCGCGCTCCCCGGAACGCTGCACGCCGTTTTCGTCCGGAGCATGTTCGCCCATGCTCGATTCAGCGACGTCGACCTGCGGCCCGCGCTGGAGATGCCCGGTGTGGTGGCCGCGTTCGCAGGCCGCGACCTGCTCGGTGATTGGGCCGGTCCCCTGCCGATGATCTGGCGCGTGGGCGACGATACGAACGTCCCCGACCGCTGGCCGCTCGCGATCGACGCGGCCAAGCTCGCGGGCGACCCTTTGGCCGTGGTGGTGGCCGACTCCGTCGCCGCCGCGAAGGATGGAGCTGAAGCGATCATGATCGACTACGATCCGCTCCCGCCGGTGATCGATCTGGAGACGGCGCTCGACGCCGACGCCCCCCTCGTCCATCCGGAGTTCGGCACCAACCGATGCTTCAGCCTGAGCTATTCGTACGGCGAGGACGTGGCGGAGATCTTCCGCGACGCCGAGGTCACCGTCTCCCGCACGTTCCGACAACAGCGAGTGATCCCCAGCCCCATAGAGACGCGGGGCGTCCTGGCGGAGCCTCGCCCGGGCGGGGAGCTCATCCTTTGGACCTCCACACAGATCCCCCACACGGTGAAGAGAACCCTGGCCCCCTGCGTCGGGCTTCAAGAGCACAAGCTGCGGGTGATCGCTCCCGACGTGGGAGGTGGCTTCGGGGCCAAGCTCAACGTGTACGCGGAAGAGGCCGTCGCCTTGATCCTTGCTCGCCGGCTCGGCCGGCCCGTCAAGTGGGTGGAGGACCGGTCTGAACACTCCGTGGCCACGTCACACGGCCGGGGGCAGGTTCAGCAGATGAAGCTGGCTGCGACACGGGACGGAGCTATCACCGGCATCCAGGTGTCGGTCCTCGCTTCCATGGGCGCGTACCTGCAACTCGAGACCCCCGGGATCCCCATCATCGGACGCTTCCTCTTCGCCGGCGCCTACAGGGCTCTCGGATATCGCTACGACTGCACCGGAGTCTTCACCAATCAGACCCCCACCGGGGCCTATCGAGGAGCCGGACGGCCGGAAGCCGCCTACGCTATCGAGCGCATGATGGATATCTTGGCTCACGAGCTGGGAAGGGATCCGGCGGAGGTGCGAAGGATCAACTTCCTTCCCGCCGGTCAGGCCGTCCCGAACGCCGCTGGGATCGTGTACGACTCGGTCGACTACGAAAAGACGTTGGATCGAGCCCTCGAGCTCGTCGGCTACCGGGAGCTGCGAGCCGATCAGGCCCGACGTCGTTCCTCCGGCGCCTCCCGACAGCTGGGCATCGGTATCTCCTTCTACGTCGATTCGGCAGGCATCGGCCCCTCCGCGGTGCTCTCCAAGACCCAGTATCAGTCGGGAGGGTGGGAGTATGGCGGCATCCGGGTCCTGCCGAGCGGCACGATCGAGGTCCTCACCGGAACATCTCCCCAGGGCCAGGGGCACGACACGGTCCTCTCGCAGATCGTCGCGGATGCGCTTGGGATCGAGATAGGGGACGTGAAGGTTCACCACGGCGATACAGCGATCGTTCCGATGGGGATCGGCACCTTCGGATCCAGAAGCGTGATCGTCGGGGGGAGTGCCGTACACCTGGCGGCGATGCGAGTGCTCGAGAAGGCGAAGAAGGTGGCCGCCCACCTGCTGGAGGCGGCCCAAGAGGACGTCGCCTTCTCGGAAGGACAGTTCGCGGTGGTAGGGGCTCCCGATCGAACCGTCTCTCTCGGTGCGATCGCCCGCGCCGCCCACCTGGGTCACGACCTCCCGCAGGGGGTCGAGCCGGGGCTGCAGGCCGAGGTCGTGCTCGATCCGCAGGATTGGACGTATCCGTTCGGGGCGCACGTTGCCGTGGTCGAGGTGGATACCGAGACGGGAGAGACCGAGGTCGTGCAGTACGTCGCCGTCGATGATTGCGGGCAGGTCGTCAACCCCATGATCGTCGAGGGTCAGCTCCACGGTGGGATCGCGCAGGGGATCGGACAGGCGCTGTTCGAGGAGGCGAGCTATTCGGCAGAAGGTCAGCCCGAGACGACCTCGTTCATGAACTACCTCATCCCCTCTGCGCCCGCGCTCCCGATGTTCGAGCTGGATCGCACGGTGACGCTTTCCCCGCTCAATCCCCTCGGGGCCAAGGGCGTGGGGGAGGCGGGAACGATCGCGGCACCGCCCGCCGTCATGAACGCGATCCACGACGCCGTCGGGGTGGACGAGATCGATATGCCGGCCACCCCCGAGCGCGTCTGGAGAGCGATCCGCGACGCGACCCGGCGCGCTGTCGAGCAGGAGGAGGCTCCGGCCGGGGACCCGGCCGGGGAGGGGAACGTCGGCGGATCCGCCGGCTGAAGGCTTCATGAGACGAACGGAGGTCGGTATGGGAGAACTGGAGCCTCGCGGACTGATCGGTGACCCGGAGAAGACGGCGCTCCTCGTCATCGACATGCAGAACGACTTCGTCAGGCCCGGCGCGCCGCTCGCCGCCCCTCGGGGGATGACGATCGTCCCGGTCATCGACTCGTTCGCGGTCGAAGCCCGGCGCAGGGGCTTCCCCGTCGTCTTCACCCAGGAACAGCACCGCGCCGACGAGAGTGACTTCGGGATCGAGCTGTTCTTCGAGCCTCCCCACTGCATCGAGGGAACCGGAGGAGACGACATCGTCGCGGAGCTGGCGCCGCAACCTGCGGACATCCTCATCCGTGGGAAGCGACGCTACGACGCGTTCCAGGGGACCGATCTCGACGCCTGGCTTCGGGCGAATGGGATACAGAACCTCCTGATCACCGGCGTGTGCACCGACATCTGCGTCATCGCGACGGTCCAGCGCGCGCGGAACCTCGACTATCGCTGCTTCGTGATCGAGGAGGGGATCGAGGGGACCTCCTCCGATCGCCACCAGGCCGCGCTTCGCTGCATGAGCCACGTGTTCGCGTATGTGGGCGGGGCAGAAGAGATCGCGGGGCTGTTCGGGATGGACGTGCGGGTGCCCGTATCCCTGTCGTGAACTCGCCCTGGCTCGAGCCGACGATCGTCGATCGGGACGTCTACGAGCGCGCCGCCGCACGATTCCGGGAGGGGTCGATCGTGCTGCCAACGCTTGCCGAGCTGGCCGAGCCGGCGAAGATCCCGGAGCGGATCCGCGCGGCTCTCGGTTCGGTGGCCCCGGACGCCCCCCACCCCCTGAACCTGTTCAGGGTCCACTGGTTCAACGATCGCTCCAGGTCCGGACGGTTGGACGTCCCCGACCACATCGTGCTGCCCCCCGCGCTGACCGGCGTGGACGCACGGATCGTGGTCGCCCTCGGCGACCGGTTCCCGCTGATCAACGCCCACAAGGTGTTGGCGGCGTACGGCTGCCTGGTTCCGCGGCTCGTCACGGGGAGCTTCGACCCGACCGTTCATCGCGCGGTCTGGCCCTCCACCGGCAACTACTGCCGCGGAGGAGTGGCCATCTCTCGGATCATGGGCTGCCGCGGCGTAGCGGTCCTTCCCGAGGGGATGAGCCGGGAGCGATTCGATTGGCTCGAGCAGTGGGTGGCCGACCCCGCCGACATCATCAGAACCCCGGGGTCGGAGAGCAACGTGAAGGAGATCTACGACGCGTGTGAGCAGCTTTCCCGCGATCCCTCCAACGTGATCCTCAACCAGTTCTCCGAGTTCGGGAACCACCTCGTGCATCACCTGTGTACCGGCAAGGCACTGGAACGGATCTTCGACCGGATGCGATCGGCGGAGCCGGGTCTGCGGCTCCGGGCCTTCGTCGCCGCCTCCGGCTCCGCCGGCACGTTGGGGGCGGGCGACTACCTGAAGGAGCAGCTCGGATCGCTCACCGCCGCCGCCGAAGCGCTCGAGTGCCCCACCATGCTGTCGAACGGGTTCGGCGAGCACAACATCCAGGGTATCGGGGACAAACACGTCCCACTCATCCACAACGTCATGAGCACCGATGTCGTTACGGCCGTGTCCGACGTGGCCACCGATCAGCTGCTGATCGTGTTCAACACCGATGCCGGGCGCCGCTACCTGGTCCAAAAGCGGGGAGTTCATGCCGACGTGGTGGCCGCGCTCTCGTCGCTGGGGATCTCCAGCATCTGCAACGTTCTCGCGGCGATCAAGACCGTGAAGCACTTCGGCTTCGGCCCGATGGACGTTGTCGTCACGGTCGCCACCGACGGAGCATCGATGTATGCATCCGAGGTGGAACGACTCCGACCGAAGCATTTTCCCAAGGGGTTCGACCAGGTGTCGGCCGGAGAGGCCTTCGGGCGTCACGTCCTGGGGAGCTCTACCGACCACATGCTCGAGTTGTCCGAACGGGACCGAGAGCGGATCTTCAACCTCGGATACTTCACGTGGGTGGAACAGCGGGGGATCCCGATCGAGGACTTCACCGCCCGAAGGGACCAGGGCTTCTGGCGGGGGCTGCGCGATCTCCTTCCCCTGTTGGACCAGATGATCGGGGAGTTCAACGAGCGGACCGGGGCGATCGAGCGGATCTAGAGGGAACTCACGGCGTCCCCCGCCTCCTCACCCGCTCCGATGATGCGAGCGTAGGCCTCCGGATCGGTCGCGCCCTCGGTCGATAGGACCAGCGCCTTGGTGTCGGGCGCCGCTTCGAGGATCGGACGGGCCTCGTTGGCGAGCTCTCCCTTGAGCGTCTCCGCGAGCCCGGCGAGCCCCGCCGCGCCTGACTCGCCGGACTCGATGCCTGATGCGGCCAGCATCCGCATCGCGTCCTCGGCCTTCGCGTCGTCGATCGTCACGAAGACCTCGACACCGCGGGAAACGAGCGGCCACGCAACCGGGGAAGGCGTCGGGCAGTTCAGCCCCGCCATGATCGAGTCCTGTTCGCCCGCGAACGTGACGATCCCTCCCGCGCGCATCGATGCGAACGCGCACGCGGATGCGACGGGCTCCACCCCGAGGATGCGCGACACGCGCGTGAGACCCTCGCGTCGGAAGTGATGCACCGCCGCAGCGGCGAGCGCGCCGACGCCGATCTGGACGGCGACGACGTCGAACCCGGGGTGCGATCGCGCATCGAGGTCATCTTCGATCTCCCAGAAGATCGTCGAGTATCCCTCGATCACCCAGCGCGGGACGTCCTCGTATCCGGGCCACGCGGTGTCCGAGATCACGAGGCAGCGTTCGCTCGCCTCCTCGGCGGAGCGGCGAACGGCGTCGTCATACGTGCCGCTCACGACCGTCACCTCGGCGCCCTCGGCCCGGATCATCTCTATCCGCGCCGCGGCGGTTCCAGCCGGGACGAAGATCCGCGCGCCGAACCCGAGGAGGTGAGCCATCCTGGCGACCGCGTGTCCGTGGTTGCCGTCGGTCGCGGCGGCGAGCGTGATGGGACCGAGCGCGGCCGCGCTTTCGGCGAGGTCGTCGAGGGTGTCCCATCCGGGGACGCCGCCCATGCGCGCCTCGAGCGCCCGGTAGACGGCCCAGGACGCCCCGAGCGCTTTGAACGACGGGAGCCCGAGCCGGTCGGACTCGTCCTTCACCCAGACCTCGGCGATCCCGAGCGAGTCGGCGATGAGCGGCGCCGCGACGAGCGGCGTCGCCCGGTACCCGGGGAGCCGGTGGTGGAAGGCGAGGGGAAGTCGGGAAGGCTCGCCCGTCCGGAACGCCCCCGCTCCCTCGTTCCTCAGCCAGGATCCACTCATACGCTACTCCCATGATCGAGAACGTCCCGGCGATGCTACCCACGGCGCCGGGTGCGTGAGCAGCGACACGGTGTGAGATCTGAGCATGCAGCGTGCAACGGTGCGTCCGTTGACGCCCGGTTGCCACCGCCTCTACTGTGCGGTCGCACCGCCACGGCGGTTCCGGTAGGGGCGTGGACGCAGGCGGTGCGGCGATCCCGGCGCAGCCGTTCGCCGGATGGGAGGGGTGACGGGGCACGATGTCGGGAGTCGAGTTCGGGCTCGCCGTCCGGAACTTCGCGCCCCATCCCGAGAGCCCGGACTTCCAGGAGATCCTCGCGTATTGTCGTCGCGCCGAGGACTTCGGGTTCGACTCGGTCTGGGTCTGGGATCACATCCTGCTCGGCTCGAAGCGACCGTTCCCGTTCCTCGACTCGCTGTCGACGCTGGCGGCGATCGCTCCCGCGACCTCTCGGATCGAGCTCGGGACCGGCGTGCTCGTTCTGCCGCTCCGCAACCCCGTCGTGCTCGCCAAGGTGACGGCGACGATCGACAGGATCTCGTCCGGACGTTTGGTGCTCGGACTCGCGAGCGGCTGGTACGAGCGCGAGTTCGAGGCGGTCGGAGTACCCTTCGCCGAGCGTGGACGGATCTTCGAGCGCAACCTTGACGTGCTGACGAGCTTCTGGAGCGGCGAGCCGGTCACCGATGAGGCAGACGCCATGGTGTTCGACCGCGCGGTGATGCTCCCCACGCCGGTGCGACGCCCGCGACCGCCGATCCTGATCGGGGGCTACGTCGACCGCGTGCTGCGGCGGGTCGCGACGAGAGGAGACGGCTGGCTCACCTACTTCTACACGCCCGAGAGCTTCAGCCGGGCCTGGAGCAAGATCCGCGCGTTCGCGTCGGAGTCCGGGCGGGACCCCGACGAGCTCACGAACGTGGCGCAGCTCCCGATCTGCCTCGACGCGTCGTTCGAGAAGGCTGATCGGCGCGTCCGCGACTTCGTGGACCGGTACTTCGACGTCGCGCCCTGGAGCGAGTCTACCGCCGACAGCGCGATCCGCGGGACGGTGGAGCAGTGCGCTGAACAGCTCGCCGCCCACATCGCCGCCGGCGTCCGGCACATCGCGTTCGTGCCGTGCGACTACGCCGAGGAGCAGGTCGAGCGGATCGCGTCCGAGCTCGTGCCGGTGCTGTCCACCGCGGCAGCGGGAAGAACGAGGGAGAAGTGAGCAGCCCTCTGCCCGCCCTCGCCGAACACGACCGCAGCGACCGGTTCGAGCGCCGCGACAAGCGCATGCGCCTGGACGAGGCGGTACGGCTCGTGAGGGACGGCCACGACGTCGCCATCGGCGGGTGCCTGTACTCGCGAACGCCGTGGGCGACCCTGCTCGAGATCCTGCGAGCCGGACGCACAGGCCTCACGCTGTCGCGGAACCTCATGTGCTTCGAGGCCGAGCTGTTCCTCGCCCGCGGCGCCGCGTCCAAGCTGGTAACCAGCTGGGTCGGGATCGGCCTGAACTGGGGCATCCCGAAGCTCTTCCGCGAGTACATCGAGCAGGGCCGCGCCGAGTACGAGGAATGGAGCCATCTCTCGCTGGGACTGCGGTACGAGGCCGCGGCGATGGGCGTCCCGTTCCTTCCGACGCGATCGCTGCTCGGGTCCGAGCTCGCGCGGACGACCGGCGCGAGGGAGATGGACTGTCCTTTCACCGGCGAGCGCCTGTGCCTCGTCCCCGCGTACGTGCCCGACGTGGCGCTGATCCACGTCCACCGCGCCGACGAGCGCGGCAACGCACAGATCGACGGCCCGCCGTACATGGACCGCGAGCTGGCCGCGGCCGCGAGTACCGTGATACTGACCGCCGAGCAGATCGTCCCGACCGAGACCCTCGTGGCGAGCGCCGACCGCACGGCGGTGCCACACTTCCTCGTCGACGCGGTGGTGGAGGTGCCTTTCGGCTCCTTCCCGCACGAGTGCTACGGCCTGTACGAGGCCTGGTTCGACCACTTCGATCAGTACGTCGCGCTCGTCGACGAGCACGGAGCCAAGGGCGTCGAGGAATACCTTCGGCGTACCGTCGACGAGCCCGGGTCCTTCGAGGCGTTCCTCGATCAGGTCGGGGTCGGCGTGCTGCTGGAGCAGCGGCGGCGCGCGCAGGAGCTCGTGCCGCGGTGAGCCGGACCGCCGAGGACGCGATGGTCGTTGCTGGCAGCCGGCTGTTGCTCGACGGTCGCGTCGTGTTCGCTGGCGTCGGGTCTCCGCTCCTCGCGAGCGTCCTCGCGCAGCAACTACACGCGCCCGATCTGACGATCGTCCTCGAGGGCGGGTTCATCGGTCCCCGGATGATCCCGGGCAAGTTGCCGATCTCGACGAACGAGATGCGTGGCGCCCACGGCTCGGTGATGCTCGCCGGCATCATCGACGTGTTCCTGTTCGCGCAGCGCGGTGCGTTCGACTACGGCTTCGTCGGCGCCGCGCAGATCGATCGGTTCGGCAACGTGAACACGAGCGTGATCGGCGACCCCGCGAACCCGAAGGTGCGGCTCCCGGGAAGCGGCGGCGCGAACGACATCGTCTCGAGCTGTCGCGAGATCTTCATCATCACGAAGCACGAGCGGCGCCGGTTCGTTGAGCGGGTCGATTTCATCACCAGCCCGGGATACCTGGACGGCGGCGACGCTCGCGAGCGGGCGGGGCTCGTCGGGGGCAGGCCGACGCACGTGATCACGGACCTCGCGCTCCTCGGCTTCGACCCGCGGACGCGTGCGCTGCAGCTCGAGGGCCTGCATCCTGGAGTGACCGCGGAGGAGGTCAGGGACAACACGGGGTTCGACCTGCAACTCGCCGACGACGTCGTGCAGCTCCCCGCGCCGACCACCGAGGAGCTCTCGGCGCTCCGGCGCCTGCGCGGCGGCCCGGAGGCGGCCGACGAGCGGCCCCCTGACGGTGAGGTCGTCCGCTCGGAGGTGGCGACCGCATGAAGGGACCGCTCATCGACGTCGCCGGCGCGATCGACCTGCACTGTCACCCCTCGCCTGACCTGTTCCCGCGCCTGGCGGACGATGTCGACGTCGCGCGACACGCGGCGCAGGTCGGCCTGCGAGCGGTGATGCTGAAGAGCCACTATGAGCCGACCGCCGGCCGCGCCTGGCACACCGGCCTCCAGGTTCCCGGCGTGCGCGTGTTCGGCGGCATCGTGCTCAACCACGCCGTCGGAGGCGTGAACCCGGCGGCCGTCGAGGCCTCGCTCAAGCTCGGTGGGCGCGAGGTGTGGATGCCGACGGTCGACGCTTCCTACCACGTGCAGATGCACGGCGGCACCGGCTACGACGCGCAGGCGAGCGACCAGGGGACCGGGCGCCTTCCGATCGCCGTCACCGACGACGACGGCGCGCTCACGCCGCAGGCGCTCGAGGTCCTCGATCTTGTCGCCGAGCACGACGCGATCCTCGGCACGTGCCATCTCTCGCCCGCTGAGATCCTCACGCTCGTGACGGAGGCTCGGCGGCGGGGCGTTCAGAGGATCGTCGTGACGCATCCGTTCTTCAAGGTGCCGAACCTGTCGATCGACGAGCTGAAGGCGCTCGTCGACCTCGGGGCGTACGCCGAGTTCGGGTACTGCACGATCTCGCCGATGTGGCGGTACGCGACGCCGATGAAGGTGGCCGAGGCCGTAGGGATCCTCGGCGCCGAGCACTGCATCCTCGTGAGCGACACCGGCCAGCGGCACAACCCGATGCCGGCAGAGGCGCTGCGCATCTTCGCCCAGTCGCTGTTCGAGTGCGGCGTCCCCGAGGAGGACGTCATGACCATGATCCGGGACAACCAGCTCCAGCTGCTCGAGCTCCCCGCCTCGGAGCCGACGCCTGAGGCAGGTCCCGCGCCCGACGAGGAGGTCCGGAGTTGAGCAGCCGCGACGACACCATCCGGATCGGACTCATGGTGCCATCGTCGAACACCGTGATGGAGGTCGACCTCTACCGCCGGCTGCCGGGGCGGTTCCAGGTGCACACGTCGCGGATGTACCTGGAGACGACGACCCCGGAGGGTGAGGGCGAGATGCTCGACAAGCACGCGATCCGCGCCGCTCGCGACATCGGCACGGCCCGGCCCGATGTCGTCGTGTTCGGCTGCACCAGCGCGGGGGCGCTGCGCGGCCATGAGTACGACGAGGAGCTGTGCGGGCGCATCGCCGAGGCATCTCGGTCGCAGACGATGAGCACGATCGCCGCGGTCCGCGATGCCGTCCGACGCTCCGGCGCACGCCGGATCGGCGTGATCACGCCGTACGTCGACGCGCTGAACGAGAAGATCCGCGCGAGCCTGGAGGTTGACGGCGTCGAGGTGGACGCGATCCACGGGCTCGGGATCTCGGACAACTTCGAGATCGCCATGGTCGAGCCGGCCGCGATCGTCGAGTTCGCTGTGTCCTGCTTCGTGGGCAGGGACATCGAGCTGCTGTTCGCCTCGTGCACGAACTTCCGCGCGGTCGACGCGATCGGGGAGATGCGCCGCGCGATCGGGGTCCCGGTGACCACGAGCAACCAGGCCGTGCTCGACGCGATCCTGCATCGTTTCGGTCAGTCGTGGCCCGTATCCGGCGAGCCGGCCGGCGAACCCGCGACACGAGCGGCAGCGACCGAGGCCGGCCCCTGAGCCGCACGGACGACCGAGGAGAGAGCCGAGGGTGTACGCAGGTCCGTTCGAGTACTTGAGGGCCTCTTCCTGGGACGAGGCTGTTGGCCTCCTCCTCGAAGGGGGAGACGACGCGAGAGCGATCGCCGGCGGCCAAAGCCTCGTCCCGATGATGACGCTGCGTCTGGCGACGCCGCGGCTCCTCGTCGACATCGGCTCCGCGGACGAACCGAGGATCGCTCGGAAGGACGACACGCTGACGATCTCCGCACTCACGAGGCACACGGACCTCGAGCGAGCTCCTGAGATCGCTGCCGCGTGCCCGTTGCTCGCCGAGGCCGCATCGCTGGTCGGCAACGTCCGCGTCCGGCATCGCGGCACGATCGGCGGCACCCTCGCCCACGCCGACCCCTCGGCGGAGCTGCCAGCCGCCGTCGTGGCCCTCGAGGGCGCCGTCCACACGCTCGGGCCGGGCGGAGAGCGCCGCATCTCGTCCCGCGACTTCTTCAAGGGCTACTTCACCTCGGCGCTGGAGCCGGCCGAGGTCGTGACGGCCATCGACGTGCCGGTCGTGGAAGCGGGCACGGGCTCGGCGTTCCTCGAGCTCGTTCGGCGAGCCGGGGACTTCGCGATCGTCGGCGTCGCGGCGCTCGTCGAGCTCGACGGGCCCACGTGCGCACGCGCACGGGTCGTCCTCTGCGGCGTCGGCGATGGTCCTGTCGACGTGTCCGACGTCGTCGCGCTCGGCGGCGAGCTGTTCGACGAGCGTGCGGCCATCGAGGCCGGACGCCGCTCCGCGGCAGCGGTCGAGCCCTTGGGAAGCCCGCACGCCTCCGCCGGGTACCGCCGTGAGATGGTGGCGGTCTTCGTCCGCCGCGCTCTGCTGCTCGCGGCGGAGCGCGCTCGCGCCGCTGACGGGGAGCGGCGATGAGCAAGCAGCCGCTGACGCTGACGCTGAACGGCGAGCCGGTCGAGACGTGGGTATGGCCGCATCAGACGCTCCTCGAGGTGCTACGCGACGAGCTCGGTGCCAGCGAGGTGAAGTACGGCTGCGGGGAGGGCGTATGTGGGACATGCACGGTGCTGCTCGACGGCGAGTCCGTAAATGCGTGCACGGTGTTCGCCGTCCAGGTCTTCGGGCGCGAGATCTCCACGGTGAAGGGGCTCATGGGCGAGGACGAAGCCCTGCACCCGCTGCAGCGCCACTTCCTCGAGAACGACGCGTCCCAGTGCGGCTTCTGCACCGCCGGCATGCTGCTCACGGCCTTCGAGCTCCTCCGCGATCGTCCGGCGGCCTCACGAGAGGAGATCCGGCGCGGGTTGTCGGGCAACCTGTGTCGCTGCACCGGTTATACGAAGATCCTCGACGCGGTCGAGGCCTACGCGAACGAGCTCCGGGCGGGCGAGCCGAGGCGGAACGAACCGTGACCACGCTCCCGCCCGACGTCCGTCTTCCGGCCGAGACAAATCGCGTCGTCGGGCGCTCGTTATCGCACCGGGACTTCCTAGAGAAGGTGAAGGGGTCACTCGCCTACGCGGACGACTGGTGGATGCCGGGGATGCTCTACGGCCGCATCGTCCGCGCTCAGGTGCCCTCTGCGACGATCACGTCGATCGACGTGGACGAGGCGTCGGCGCTTCCGGGTGTGCGGGCCATCCTCACGGCGAAGGACGTTCCGCAGAACCAGATCCGCGAGGAGCCGAGTGGGCTCGGCATCGACCCCGTGCCGATGCCGGTGCTTGCCGCCGACCGGGTCCGTTACCACGGTGAGCCCATCGCGCTGGTCGCCGCCGACCGCCCCGAGATCGCCGAGGAAGCCGCCGAGCGCATCATCGTGGAGTACGAGGATCTCCCGGGCGTGTTCGATGCCGAGCGAGCGCTCGATGAGCAGGCGCCGAAGGTTCACGACCTCGGGAACCGCGTCGTCGAGTGGCGGTTCGAGCGCGGCGACGTGGAGGCGGCGCTCCGCACGGCGTTCGTCGTCGTCGAGGACGTCTACCGGACGCAGCATGTCGACCACGCGTACCTCGAGCCTGAGGCCGGCGTCGGCTGGATCGACGAGCGCGGGGTCCTCACGCTACGTGTCTCGACGCAGGTGATCGAGCACGTCCGCGACATCGCCGAGATACTCCGCGTGCCGCAGAGCAGGGTCCGCATCATCGGCACGTACATGGGCGGCGGGTTCGGTGGCAAAGAGGACATGACGGTCGAGGCCCACCTCGCGTTGTTGGTGTGGAAGACGAAGCGGCCGGTCAAGATGGTGTGGTCCCGGCAGGAGTCGCTGCTCGCCCGGTCCAAACGCCATCCGTTCGTGATGCGGTACCGGACCGGCGCCGCCGCCGACGGCGAGCTCGTCGCCCAGGACGTCCGTATCCTGGGCGACGCCGGCGCGTACCCGATGCTCTCGTCGCGCGTGCTGTTCGCGGGCGGGGTCGTCGCGTGCGGCCCGTATCGCATCGCCAACGAGCGCGTCGAAAGCGTCGCCGTCTTCACGAACAACGTACCCACGAGCGCGTTCCGAGGCTTCGGCGCCATGCAGGTGACGTTCGGCTACGAGTCGCAGATGGACCAAGTCGCCGAGGCGCTTGGCCTGTCGCGCGAAGAGATCCGCGAGCGGAACTTCGTGCGTCAGGGGGACCCGTTGCCGACAGACGAGCCGCTCAGCACGTACGTCGCCGTCGGTGAGACGATGCGCGCCGCGCTCGATGCGCTCGGGCCACGGGCCGAGGGCGCGGGGCCGGTCGGACGGCGCGTCGGACGCGGATTCGGGTGCAACATCCAGCCGTACGGGCGCTCGGTGTTCTTCGCCGATCGGGCCTCGTGCTGGATGGGGTTCGAGCGGGACGGGAGCCTCATCGTCCGGATCGGAGTCACCGATCTCGGAGGCGGGCAGGCGGCCTCGCTCGCGCAGATAGCCGGCGAGGTCCTCGGCGTCGATCCCGCTCGCGTGAGCGTGTACATCGCCGACACCGCCCTCACCCCGCTCGCCGGCGGCACGTTCGCGACTCGGCAGCTTTACATGTCCGGGAACGCCGTGCTGCAGACGGCGCGCGAACTACGCGACCGGCTCGTCCCGATCGCGAGGGACCTCCTTGACGTCGCCGACGACCACGAGCTGGTGTTCGGCGACGAGCGCGTCGGCGTGCAAGGCGACGACGCTCGGTTCCTCACGCTGTCCGAGCTCGTGCGCGCCGCCGAGAGCAGCGGTGTCATGCCGACGCACCTGGGCACGTTCCACGCCGAGACGGGAGAATTCGACCCGAGGACGGGTAAAGGCCGCACGTTCCCGGACTACACCTATGGCACGCACGCGGCCGAGGTGGAGGTCGACCTCGAGACCGGCGTTGTGGAGGTGACGAAGTACATCGCCTGTCACGATGTAGGTCGCGCGATCAATCCCTCCCGCGTCGAGGGGCAGATCCAGGGCGGTGCGGTGCAGGGTATCGGCTATGCGCTCACCGAGCAGGTCGCCTCCGAGGAGGGCTTGGTGGGCTCATCGCTCTTCGCCGACTACCTGATCCCCGCCTCGACCAGCGTCCCAGATGTGCGAACCATCGTGCTGGAGATCGGCCCCGGCAAGGGGCCCTTCGGCGCGCGAGGGATCGGCGAGCCGCCGATCGGCCCTCCGGCTGCGGCGATCGCGAACGCCATCGCTGACGCCGTCGGCGTGCGGATCACCGAGCTGCCCATCACGCCGGAGCACGTGCTCCGGGCGCTCCAGACCTCCTCGCCGGCCGGCGAGGAGGTCTCCTCGGAATAGGCAGCAGCGACGTCGTGACGCCGCCCGCCGCCTGAAGGGTTCAACAACCACACAGTTCTAAGAACACCCCACCGACTGACCGACTGGCGCGACCTACGCACCTCTCGAACCTCTCATCGCCTCTGCACTCGCGATGAGTTAGCTCCGCTGGGCGGTCTTACTCTGCGGTGGGCTTGACTCAAGCCGGGGATCCGATCGGAAAGGACACGAGAGATGAGGATGCTGATCGTGAGCACCTTCTTGACCCTCGACGGGGTCATGCAGGCCCCCGGCGGACGGGGAGAGACGACAGCGGCGGCTTCGCGCACGGTGGCTGGTCGGTGAACTATCGGGACGAGCTGATGGGGCAGGTCATGGATGAGGCGACGAGCACGCCGTTCGCATGGTTCTCGGACGCACGACCTACGAGATCATGGCCGCACATCGGCCGCACGCCTCAGAGGAGGCCGGCGCCAAGACATGGAACCAGGCAACGAAGTACGTCGCATCGGACCCATCGACGGATCTGCTCCTGGTTCCCCATCCGGGTCCTCCGCTGGCCGGCCGCGACGCCGTTCACGCGGGCGGCCGCGACCCGCGAGCCTCGCCTCCGGATCGCGCCAACAGGCGCCAGACTGCCGGCAGGGATCCAGCCGCGATCAGCAGCTTGATCGCATCGCCGACGACGAAGGGGTAGAGGCCGGCCCGGAGCGTGTCGCCGACGGAGACCGGTCCGCCGACGAGCCCCTGCAGCGCCTGATGCAGCCACGGGAGGCCGACGGCGTAGATCGCGACCTCGCCGAGGAGCATCGCAGCGGCCGCGCCGGGAAGGCTCCGATCCCAGCCTCGCCGGGCGAGACAACCGACGCTCCAGCTCGAGAGGACGAAGCCCCACAGGTAGCCGCCGGTCGGTCCCGCCAGCGAGAGGACCGTGAGACCGGTCTCGTGGGACCCGTCGGGGTTCGGGGCGAAGACCGGCAGGCCGGCGACGCCCCACAGCAGGTACAGCCCGAGGGTCGCCGGCCCCAGGGTCGGGCCGTAGGCCGCGCCGACCAGGAGCACGCCGAGCGTCTGGCCGGTGATCGGGACGGGCGTGAACGGGAGCGGGACGGAGACCTGCGCGAGGACGGCCACGAACAGGGCTCCGGCGACCGCGCACGCCACCGCGTACGCGGTCCGGGTTCCCGCTCGGGCGGGAGCGAACGCGAAGGCGAGGGTCGGCAGGGTCGTTCTCCTCCGGGAAGACCGAACGAGGCGTGGGTGCCGTTAGCGAGCCAAACGTTACCGCGCGAGGAGGTTCTCAGCCTGCAACGTATCCGAGCCGGTCACGTTTGACCTTGTTCCATCGTAGGACCAGCGGCCACGGCTTCTCCCACGTCGGAGAGTTATCGCACCGTCGGTCCTCTCCGGTGTGGGCTCGCCTCACCCTGCGATTCGACAAGACGGGAGATCCTGGTGCATCATCATGGGTTGTCGGGAGTCGATCCCGCTGCTCCGGTCCACGCCGGAGCGGCCGAACGAGGGGAGACATGATGCGCCGGCTGCTGTCGATCGGTCTGATCCTGGTCCTGGTCCTTTATCTGCTGCCGACCGCGGCCTGGTCGGACACAGGTGTAGGCCCGGGTGGGGGAACGCCGGGGACCTCGTCGAACTTCGGGTTGGTGGGACACAACGATCTCTCGGGGTTCGAGCTCGACGGCAACACCGTTCCCCGTGGCATGAATGCAGCCCCGGCCGTCTTCGACGACTTCGTCTACATCGGGAACCGCACCGACGGGTCGAGCCGCTGTGGCGTCGGGGATCCCCGCGACCCGAGCGGTCAGCTGGACATCTGCCCCCACCCCCATCCCGGGATCCTCGTCGTCGATGCAGCTAACCCGTCGGCCCCGACCGTCGTCGGCGAGTTCGGCACCGAGTTCGTGACGGGAGCCAACGTCGGGCAGACCGCCCGCGAGCTCCGCGTGTGGCCTCAGCAGAAGCTCCTCATGGTTATGTACTTCCGCTGCAGTCGGGTCATCCACGCCTGTACGCCGAGCAGCCAGTCGTTCCGGATCAGGTTCTTCGATCTTGACGCGGACCCGATCAACCCACCACTGGTTGCGACGTACGTGCCGTCGTTCGTTCCCCACGAGATGTTCCTGTGGATCGATCCGAAGGATCCCGACCGCGCGCTGCTCTGGCTGTCCACCCCCACGGTCTCGATCGACCCGAACCGCCCCAACCTGATCATCACGGACATCAGCGAGGCCCGGGATGGAGTCTTCCCCGAGATCGCGAAGGGGAACTGGAATCAGTTCTTCCCCGGCGCCGCCAACCCTGACAACTACGACTTCGACCTCGCCGTCCACTCCATGACGCCTTCGTTCGACGGAACGCGGACCTACCTCGCCTACCTGCGCGGAGGCTTCGGCGTCGTCGATACCAGCAAGGTCGCGCAGAACCAGATCCCCGCTGGTGCCGTCGAGTCGCTGAACGACGACCTGCTCACCCGGATACCGCTCCCGACGTGGGGGACCGGCAACCAGTGCGTCGGACACACCTCGGAGGGATGCGCCGAGAGCCACTCCGCCGTGCCGCTTCCCGGCCGCCCCTTCGCGCTCACCACGGATGAGGTGTACGGGACGTCCACCTTCCACTCGTTCGGTTGGCCCTGGGGCTGGGCGCGGACGTGGAACGTCGCGCAGCCGAAACGGCCGCACATCATCGGTGAGTACAGGATCTTCGAGAACACGCAGCCGTTCCAGGGAAGCCCGGATGACGACGCGACGACGGAAGCCACCAGGAGCTACTCGTCGCACAACCCGACCCTGACCCGGAATCTCGCCTTGATCGCGTGGCACTCGGGCGGCCTTCAGGCCATCGACATCTCCGACCCGGGGGAGCCGGTCCAGGCCGGCTGGTTCACGCCGACCCCCGAGGCCACCGTCGCCACCGAGGACCCGGCCCTGAGCGCGGGCACCGACGCCAGGGGTAACAAGGTCGTCATGTGGAGCTACCCGATCATCAAGGACGGCCTGATCTACGTGATCGACATCCGGAACGGCCTGTACATCCTGCGCTACTCCGGGCCTCAGGCCGGCGAAGTGGGCAGGATCACGTTCCTGGAGGGGAACTCGAACCTGGGCGACGCCAGCCGACTCGACAAGTCGGGCGGCTAGCGTGTGGGAGCCAGCAGCCTCTGACGACGTTGCTCGGCGCGCCGAGTTGCCCCGCTCCACTCGGTTGGATGCGCCTCCCCGCATCTTGTCGTGATGACCGATCTGTGACATACAACAGAACGAAGCTCCGGAGAGAGGAGAAATCGTGGCTTGGACGATCAAGGCCAAGTACTACGAGGCATGCAACTGTGCCTACGGCTGTCCCTGCAACATGAATGGGTTCCCCACCCAGGGCTACTGCGAAGCTGCCGTCACCTTCCAGGTCCTCGAAGGCCAGAAGGATGGTGTCGACCTCGCCGGGGTGAAGGTGGCCAGCGCGGTGAAGTGGCCGGGGGCGATCCACGAGGGCAACGGCAAGATGGCGGTCGTCATCGACGCCAAGGAGGACCAGCGGGATGCCATCGTCGAGATACTCACGGCGCAGGACCCAGGTCTTCCGTGGGAGATCCTCGCAGCGACCGTGTCCGAGATCGTGGGTCCCTTCTTCGAGTCCATCGAGATCGATGACAACGGTACGGATTCGCACGTGCGCGCTGGAGACAAGCTGGAGGTCAAGATGGAGACCTTCACGAACCCGGTGAACGGTGAGCCTCACGAAGCCCACATGGTCCTCCCCGGCGGGTTCATATTCACCGACGGCAGGATCTGCACCACTTCGGTCAACAAAGTGAACGCGGACGGCGTCAGCTTCGACCACGCCGGCAACAACGCGTACTACGCCGATGTCGAGTGGTCGAGCGAGAACCGGATGGAAGCCGGAACCGCGGCCGGAAGGTTCTAAGCGAGCTTCCCCGATATCGTGCAGCAACGGATACGTCCTTCGCGCCCCGAGATGGCGGCGATCCCGGCATTGCTGGGGCTGTCACTCGCCTCGTGGCTGCTGACGTCGCGATTGGCTGGCCAGGAGATGCGCGCCGGGATCCTGACCGGTTCGACCGCGACGGATGCGATGGGGATGGAGGGCCACGCCATGGCCCTGCCGCTGTTCATGGTGACGTGGCTCGTGATGATGGTCGCGATGATGCTCCCCGCGATCATGCCGGTCGTGATGATCGTGCACCGGTGGTCAACCAGCCGGGGTCTCCGGAGCCGGAT
>JBKKAE010000097.1:0-5138 GCA_046714835.1 Actinomycetota bacterium
TGATCCACCGGGACAAGCTCAAGAACGTCATCCAGGTCTACGAGGTGGGCACCGATCCGCTGACGTTTGCGGCGTCGCCGTTCGCCACGGCGGCGGGAGAGGAGCGGATCGAACGCAAGGGCAGGGAAGTCCACGTGTACATGACCGCGATGCGGTCGCACTTCACTCCCGACATCGTCGAGATGAAGCAGGGAGACACCCTGAATCTGCACATCACGATCATCGAGCAGACCCCCGACGCGACCCATGGCTTCTCGATCCCGCAGTACAACATCGAGGCCAGCATCGACCCGGGCGAGGTCGTCAACATCAGCGTCCCGGTGGATCGCGCCGGATCCTTCGGGATGTACTGCACGGAGTTCTGCTCGGCGCTTCACCTGGAGATGCAGGGCTGGCTGCAGGTCGCCCCGCAGTGACCACACCCCATCGAGGAAGGGAGTTCATCGTTATGCGCACCCACCGGACAACCCACCTGATCGCCCTCACCGCCCTGGCGGCGGTCGCGGTCCTCGTGCTCGCCGCTTGCGGCGGGGGCGACGGCTCGACGGCGACCGACACGTCGAGCGCCCCCGCGGCGACCGACACGATCGCGCTGACGGCACCGGCGAACTCGGTGACCACCGGCTTCGCCGAGACCGCGATCACGGCGCCGGCCGAGACGCCGTTCACGATCCGCTTCGTGAACGACGACCCGGGGATCCCGCACAACGTGCAGATCTTCGAGGGCACGGACAACAGCGGGACGCCGGTGTTCGCGCCGGCCGACGACGCGGTGATCACAGGGCCGGCCGAGACCGACTACGAGATCCCGGCCCTCGCCGCGGGGACCTACACCTTCGACTGCGTGGTGCACACGACCTCGATGGTCGGCACGCTCACGGTGCAGTAGCGGCAAGAGGTGACCGAGGATGGCGGCCGAGCGGACCCGCACCGAGATCGGACCGCGGTTGATCCGGATCGGGCTGGGTGTGGCCGCCGCCGTCCTCGTCATCCTCGCCTGGCGCTTGCCGATCTGGGAGGCCCGACTCTCGGCGCCGCAGTATCCGGCCGGGCTGTCCCTGACCGCCTACGGGCACGGCGTGGTGGGCGACACCCGGGAGATCAACGAGCTCAACCACTACGTGGGGATGCAGGCGTTCACCGATACCGACGCCCCCGAGATGAAGCTGTGGGGGCCGGTGATCCTGCTCGGGCTGACCGCGGTCGGGGTCGCGACGGCTCTGCCACGTGGCCACCTCCACGCGCGGCTCGCGCGGCTCGGGCTCTGGTCGATCCCGATCGGGGCCCTGGCGGACGTGCAGTTCCGGCTGTGGCAGTCCGGGCACAGCGTGACCGGCGACGCAGCGATCCGCCTCGACCCGTTCACCCCCCTCGTGGTGGGTCCGACCAAGGTCCTCAATTTCACGACCTGGGCGTATCCGGGTGCGGCGCTCTGGTGTCTGTTCCTGGCGGCGTTCCTGCTCTCATTCGCGGTACCGCTCGCGCGCCGTGCGCGAGGATGGTGGATCCATCGCCCCATCGTGGTGTGGGAGTCGAAGGAGTCGAGCCGAGCATGAGGCCGGTCCATGCGTTGGCGGTGCTGTTCCTGACGGCGGCTCTTTCGCTTCCCGTCGGCGCGGCCGCGGCCGACGGGGCCGGGCACGACATGGGGGAGATGACGACCACGCCCGACGGTATGGTCTCGATGCCCGCCGAGCACCTCCAGGCCATGATCGATCGCGCGGAGCCGGGGTCGACGGTGGAGGTCCCCGAGGCCGTGTACGTGGGGCAGGTCCGCATCGACCGGCCGCTCACGCTCGTCGGGCAGGGCCGGCCCATCCTCGACGGCGGCGGCGTGGGTTCGGTGCTCAGGGTCGTGGCGCCCGACGTGACGGTGCGGCGCTTCTCGATCCGCGACTCGGGGCGGGGGCCCGTCGGGTCCCCGTCGGGTGTGATGGTCGACGAGGCCGATCGGGCGGTGATCGAGGACGTCGATGTGCAGGACTGCTACATCGGCATCACCGTGCGCGGCTCCGCAGACGTGGTGATCGACGACGCGTCGATCCTGGGGGAGGGCATGATTACCGGTGAGCTGCACGTGGTTGACACCGGCGAGCACGCCGGACACGACGTGGGAGACGAGGCCCCCGCCGCGCAGATCCGCGGCGACGGGATCTGGCTGTGGAACACCGTCGACCCCGTGGTGCGCGATTCCACGATCGATACGGTCCGCGACGGTATCTACCTGTCCTACGGCACGGGAGCGACACTGCACGGTAACAGGGTGCACGACAGCCGCTATGCGATCCATGACATGTATTCGGAAGACCTCGCGATCCGGCGCCAGACGCTCCGTGGGAACCTGTCAGGCGTCGTGCTGATGTACGGCGGGCCGGTCGAGGTGTCCGACAACACGATCCTCGAGTCGGGGAGCGCCTCGACCGGGTTCGGCGTTCTCGTCAAGGACGCCGGCACGGTGTCGATCTCCCACAACGTCATCGCCAACAACCGGGTCGGCCTGCACGTCGACGACGCCGGACGCACGGGCGGCGATCCGACCCGCGTCGTGGAGAACACGATCGCGATGAACCAGGTCGGAGTCCTCCTCTACCCGTCAGCTGATGCCGTCTTCACAGGAAACGGGTTCGTCGAGAACTCCACCCAGGTGACGCTGGGAGGAGAGGGATACGCGCAGGCCGAATGGTCCGAGGAAGGCATCGGCAACTACTGGAGCGACTACGGCGGGTTCGACGCCGCCGGCGACGGCACCGGCGACCTCGCCTACGTCGAGAGCGGGCGGATGAGCCAGCTCGTGGCCGAGGAGCCGCTCCTGCAGGCGCTCGCCTCGGGCCCGGCGTTCCGCCTGCTGTCCTCGGTCGGGAACAAGTGGTCGCCGATCGAGCCCATCGTCCGTGACGAGGTGCCGCTCATGGCCTCGCGGGGGCCGGCGCTGCGGGGCGACCCAGAAGGCGGTCTGGTGCCTCTGTGGGTCCCGGGGCTGGTGATGACGGCAGGATGCGCCTGGCTCCTGATGCGTGCGCGCCGGCCGCGGAGGGGGGCGATGGCCGGTGCCTGAGTTCGCGCGGGGCCAGGCGTTCCTCGAGGTGGAGCACCTGACCAAGGCGTACCGCGGCGGGTGGGGCCTGCACGACGTGAGCTTCTCCCTCCCGGCCGGCGTGATCGTCGCGCTCGGCGGACCCAACGGCAGCGGTAAGAGCACGCTCCTGAAGTGCCTCGCCGGACTGTCGCGGTTCGACGGGACGGCTCGTCTCGAGGGCGAGGTCCTCGATGCCCGACCCGGTTCGCGCCGAATCATCGGGTTCCTCCCGCAGAGCGTGTCGATGCCCGAGGCCTCGACGATCGGCGAGGTCCTCGACTTCTTCGCGGCGCTGCGGAGGGCCGACCGGGACGACGTCCCGCTGCCCGAGGGGTTCGTCGGGCCCGACGAGGACCGGATCGGCGAGCTCTCGGGCGGACAGCGACACCGGGTGTCCCTGGCGGTCGCGCTGCTCGGACGACCCAGGCTCCTGCTGCTCGACGAGCCCGTCGCGTCCCTCGACGAGGGTGGCCGGGCCGAGTTCTGGACGATGCTGCAGACCCTGCGGGACCGCGAAGGCGTCACCTCGATCGTGTCGAGTCCGTCCCCCTCGGAGCTGCGGGGGGTCGCGGACCGGGGGCTCCACGTCGACGACGGCCGTCTCGTGCTCGAGGAGGATCTCACCGTGCAACGGCTGGTGGAAGCGGCGACGCCCGGAGCCGACGGATCCCTGGAGGCATGCTCATGAGTGCGTCGTCGACGCCCGGACCGACCCGCGTGATCGCGTCGTGGGAGTACCGCAGTTCGGTGCGGGCCCGCTGGGTCCTCACGATGGCCGCCGTCTTCGGCGTGCTCTGCGTGGTGGTGACGCTGCTCGGGTTCCGAACCGTGCGCGAGCTGGGGCTCTCGGGAATCGGCCCCGCGTCGGCGACCCTGGTGAACCTGGGCGTCCTGCTGCCATCCCTGATGGGGCTGCTGCTCGGCGCCGGGTCGCTCGTCGGTGCGCGAGAGCAGGGCATGCTCGCGATGATCTGCGCGCAGCCGCTCCGGCGGTCCCAAGTCGCAACGGGCGCCTTCCTCGGGCTCACCGGTTCGCTCTGGACGACCCTGGGGATCGGGTTCGGATCCGCCTTGCTGATCATGGCGGGGGTCGCCAAGGGCGGCGACGTGCCGGCCCTGGTGACCCTGATCGGGGCAACGCTCGGCGTGGCCGCCGCGAGCGTGGCGATCGGCGTCGCGATCTCTTCCCTGGTCAGCAGCCGCGTCCAGGCCGTCTCGATCGCGGTCGGGCTCTGGATCGTGCTCTCGCTCGGCGTCGACCTCGCGCTCGCCGCGCTGGCGCCGAGCGTGCACATGGGTCCCTCGGGGCTGCTCGGCGCGATCCTGCTGAACCCGCTGGAGGCCGGTCGCATCCTCGCCCTGCTCGGCACGAACTTCCAGGGCACGGCGCTCGGGCCGTTCGGCGCGTACCTGATCGCCACGTTCGGCGTGGTGGGGACGGTGATCCTGCTCGTCGGGGACTTGGTCGCGTGGACCGTCCTCCCGCTGCTTGTGGCACGATGGGCGCTGCCGCGGATGGATCTATAGGAAGGAAGGGGCGTCGATAGGCGCGCCCACCAGCGAGAGAGACGACGCATGCGCCTGTCACGAGAGAGCCGCTACGCCATCGAGGCGCTCAGCGCGCTCGCCACTCGTCCGCCCGGGGAGCTCGTCGAGGCGAGGGAACTCGCCGCAGAGGCAGACCTGCCCGCGCCGTTCCTTTCCAAGATCATGCGGCGGCTCGCGAGCGGCGGAGTGATCTCCTCGGTGCGCGGCCGCGGCTATCGGCTCGACCGCGAGGCCACGATCGTGTCGCTGGGCGAGATCCTCGCCGCCGTCGAGGGCAACGACGTCATCTGGGAGACATGCATCTTCTGGCGCGAAACATGCGAAACGCAGAACCCGTGTCCCTTGCACTTCCAGTGGGCGGAGATCAAGCCGGGCTTGCAATCGGTGATGGGCTCGATCACCTTGGCCGACATCCGTGACAACGGCCTGGCCGAGGCGGCCCGTCATTCCTCCCGGCGGGATCCGGACTAGAGCCCCAGGTAGCGCTTGGGTCACCCGCCCCAGATGGCTCGCG
>JBKKAE010000098.1:0-2709 GCA_046714835.1 Actinomycetota bacterium
GGACGAACTGGGCGCCGAGCACGCGCGACGCGTCGATCAGCGGGAAGCGCTCGAGGGCCTCCTCGGTCGAGACGATCTCGACGGGCAGATCGAAGGACTTCGCCCAACCGGCCTGCCGCGCCAGCGCCTCCATCCGGTACGGCGACGACGCGAGATGCAGCGTCCCGACCTGGTGCCAGCCCGGGTCGACGCCGGTCTCCTCGGCGAGCGTCGGGTACAGCTCCGCGCCGTACATCATCATCCGGGTGTGGCTCACGGAGTTCCGGAGCTGCGCCACGAGCCCCGCGGAGTGGAACGTGGACCCGCTGGTGAGCTCGCCGCGATCCACGAGCAGCACGTCGGTCCAGCCGAGACGCGTCAGGTGGTAGGCGATGCTGGTCCCGGCCACGCCGCCGCCGATGATGACGACGCGAGCCCGATCGTCGGCCACGTCCTCAGGAACCTCGGGTGGCCTCGAGCCAGTCGTCGAAGCGCGGGTCGGCCATCGTGGTGGACAGCCGGTCGAGATGCTTCGTCGCGTACTCGACGTAGTCGATGTCGAGCGTCGACAACCCCTGCTGCACCACGCCCCACATGGCCTCGCGGAAGTCCGACATGATCCGCATCAGCTTCAGGCGAGCGCGGTGCGCGTCGGTCGGTTCCCCGAAGTACAGGGCGAGCAGCCGATCCTGCGCATCGTCGGACAGCGCGTTGTTGATCGAGAGGTTCCCCAGGTCGAAGAACGGGTCGCCCATGCCCGCGTATTCATGATCGACGACCCAGACGTGGCCGTCCCGCAGGAGGAAGTTCGCCTCGAGGAGATCGTTGTGGCACGGCCGCAAGGGCATCGGGTCGCTCGCGAACGCGGCCTCGATCCGTCCGGCCTGCTCGTGCGCCGCGTCGTACGCCGAGGGGACTGGGACTCCGCGCTCCTCGGAGATCCGGCGGTAGTCCTCGACGATCCGGAACGGGTCGAACGACCAGGAGAGCGCCGGTCCCGCGTGGATCGCCTTGATCGCATCGACGACGGGACCAAGGACGTCCTCGCGCTCGAGGTCACCCTCACTCAGCCGATCGGCGTCGATCCACCGCGTCACGAGGCAGCCAAGGTCGGGCAGGTAGGTGAAGACCTCGGGGCCTACGCCGGCTCGTGCCGCCGCGCGGACGGAGTCCTGCTCCGCCGTCCTGTCGATCCCGAGCAGTTCGGTGGACTTCTCGGAGAGTCGGAGGAAGAAGGCCTCGTCGCCGGCCGTCACGCGGAAGTTGCGGTTCGTGCGGCCCTCGGCGATCGGGATGATCTCGAGCTCCTTGCCCTTCCACGAAGGGATCGCGCGGATCGCGGCGTCGAGCGCCGGATCGGTGGAGGCACCCGTGTCCATGGCGGCCGAACGCTAGCACCGCTGGCTTTCCGCGGGTTTGACCGGGCCGCGAACGCGGGAACTTGGGAGTCGACATGAGCGTCGTCAAGTCTCTGTGGGCGAGCGTCCAGGGCGATCCGATCTTCATGCGCCGGGTGAACGGATGGCTCACCGTCTTCTGGATCGTGATGATCCCCGTCTCGGTCATGACCGGCTGGATCAGCAGCGTCGCCTACGTGGCATCGCTGTCTCTCTGGGCACTCGTGTCGGGGCACTGGTCGGCCTGGCAGGCCGCGCGCGTCGAGGTCCAGCAAGCGCAGGAGATGGAGAAGCGGGATCAAGAGGACCTCCCTGGCCAGATCGTGGAGCGTGTGGTCGAGGAGACGGAGGTCGACAAGCAGACCGAGTCGCGGAAGGAAACTCCGCTGACCACCTCCGATCGGGGATGACCGACTACAGGCTGGTCGTCAGAGGACGTCGCCTGGGGAGGAAGCGTCGGCGGAGTACGTAGTTGGCGTAGGTGAGGGCGACGAGCGCCACCACCGCGACTGCCCATCGGAGGACCTCCGGCCACGCTCCCGGGTCAGGCAGCAAGAACAGCAAGGCCGGAACGACGATGGCCAGCTCAACAACCGGGAGTCCGATCAAGACCAGCACGTGCAAAGTCGACTCTCCGCCGCCATCCCGCCAGAGCATCATCGGGAGCACGATGAAGGAACCGATCACGAGCCCCACCGTCAGCTCAGCGAGGCCCATGGAGACCGTGTAGTGGGTCGTGCCCGAGACATAGTGCCCGAGGTATCGATAGCAGGTTCTGTCGGGAGGGAGGCCGAACCCGTCGACCACGCAGCTACTCACCCGCGAGGCGCTGAAGCCGAACGCGCTCCCAAGCACGAGTCCGATGAGCGCCAAGACCCCCACCGAGACGGAGGGGTTTCTCCATGGAGGCATCGTACGCTTGCGCCCAGAGCGATTGCGAGGGAGCCCTCACCCGCGGCCCTCGGCCATCCGGGGGTTGACACTCTCTATCCGAGCACGGAGACTGACCCGACCATGAAGAGCGCGAGGACCTCTCCGAGCAGCGTCCTCGTACTTATTCGTTAGGTGCGGCCGGGCCTAAGAGGCCCGCGTTCCGCGCCGATACCCTCGCTGAGCGGGGGTTTTTTTCTGCCCCGGCCCGAGGATGCGAGAGGAAAGGATCAGACGATGCGCTACGAATTCGACAAGGACGGTGCGACCATCGCCAGCGTGCTGTGGGAGGGACCCGGCCAGGTGAGCGTGGAGGCCGAAGATCCTGCGACCAGGGCCGCGGTCGACCGCTACCTGTCCTCCGAGGTCACGTATCTGAGCGGGTTCGGCGGCGAGGATCTGC
>JBKKAE010000099.1:0-3508 GCA_046714835.1 Actinomycetota bacterium
GCGCGAGGGTTCGCGCACCGCGCCCGCCAGGGCGTCGACATCCTCGCGGCCGTGGCCGCGAGAGCGATCCCGCGTCATCGCGGACGCACCGGGAGATGACGATGTTCGGTCTCGACGGCGTCCTCGCCTTCGGGGCAGGGTTCGTGATCGCCGCCGTCGCTTGGCGTCTGGTTCGCCGCGCAGGCCCGCGCTGGCAGAAGCAGAACCGGCGGGGAAGAGAGCTTCGGGTGACGCTCGGGTGGGCGTTGGCCACGGGGCTGTTCCTTCTGGTCGTCGTCGTATCGGACCAGGCGAACGAGATCGGTCTGCGTGGGTCGCAGACCGGAGAGCTTCTCGGGGCCGCGATCGTCTTCCTCGCGGGCGTGGTCGACGACGGTTTCGGTGGTGAGGTCCGTGGGCTGCGGGGTCATCTCCGGGCGTTGATGAACGGTCATCTCACGACGGGCGGACTCAAATTGACGGCGGCTGTGCTCGCGGCGGCGATCGCGGTCGCCTGGACCCCTCGCGAGCACCTCTGGGCCAACCTGCTCGCCGTCATCGCGATCGCCGGCTGTACGAACATCTGGAACGGCCTCGACGTTGCGCCGGGCAGGGCGCTGAAGGGGTTCCTCATCGTTGCGGCCGTGCTCCTGGTGGTAGACCTGAAGGCGTTCCTGCTCGTCTGCACGGGAGCGGCGACCGCGGTCCTGATACCCGACCTGCGTGAGCGTGGCATGCTCGGTGACTCGGGCGCGAACCTCCTCGGGTTCCTCGCGGGAGCGGAGATCGTCCGCAGGCTCCCGGAGGTGTGGCTCATCCCTGCCGTGCTCATCGTGATCGGCCTCAACGTGCTGGCAGAGACCGTCACGTTCTCCCGGACGATCGAGGCCATCCCTCCGCTGCGCTGGTTCGACCGCCTCGGACGCCTCCCAGAATGAAGATCGACGACCGGAACGGCAGTCGCGTCGGCAGAGTCTGTTAGAGTCGATTCCCGTGGTGAATGAGACGAGGTTCATCTTCGTCACGGGCGGAGTCGCCTCGGGACTGGGCAAGGGGATCACGACCGCCTCCTTGGGCCGACTCTTCAAAGCTCGCGGATCGAAGGTCGTCGTCCAGAAGCTCGGTCCCTACATCAACGTCGATCCGGGCACCATGAATCCGTTCGAGCACGGCGAGGTCTTCGTCCTGGATGACGGGGCAGAAACCGATCTCGACCTCGGCCATTACGAGCGGTTCCTGGATCAGGACCTCCACCGGGGGTCCAACTTCACCACCGGCGCCGTGTACTCGAGCGTTCTCGCCAAGGAGCGCCGCGGCGACTACCTGGGCAAGACCGTGCAGGTGATCCCGCACATCACCGACGAGATCAAGGAGCGCATCCGCGCTCTCTCGGAGACCGAGCAGGCCGACATCCAGATCGTCGAGATCGGCGGCACCGTCGGCGACATCGAGTCGCTCCCGTTCCTGGAAGCGGTCCGTCAGCTCCGGAACGAGATCGGCCGGGACCGATGCGCGTTCGTGCACGTCTCGCTCATGCCCTACATCGGCCCATCCGGGGAGATCAAGACGAAGCCGACCCAGCACTCGGTGAAGGAGCTGCGGTCCCTCGGTCTCCAGCCCGACGCGATCGTCTGCCGGAGCGATCGCCCGATCGGGCGCAACCTGAAGGAGAAGATCTCGCTGCTGTGCGACGTGCCGATCAGCGGCGTGATCAGCGCGCCGGACGCCAAGTCGATCTACGAGGTCCCGCTCACGCTGCACCAGGAGGGGCTGGACGCCGAGCTCGCCCGCCACCTTGGGATCGAGGGTGAGCCGGACCTCACGGAATGGGAAGACCTGGTCCACAAGGTCCGCACCGCGACCGATCCCGTCCGGATCGCGGTCGTCGGGAAATACGTCAACCTCCGCGACGCCTATCTCTCGGTGACGGAGGCCCTGAATCACGGCGGCATCCATCACGGTGTCGAAGTCGTCATCGACTGGGTCGCATCCGACGACCTCGGCGGCGACGCCACCGAGCAGGCGCTCGGTCGCACGGACGGCATCCTGATCCCCGGGGGCTTCGGGATCCGAGGGGTGGAGGGGAAGGTCGACGCGGTTCGGTTCGCGCGGGAACGCGGCGTGCCGTTCCTCGGGATCTGCCTCGGGCTGCAGTGCGCGGTGATCGAGTTCGCTCGGCATGTCTGCGGGCTCGAGGACGCCAACTCTTCGGAGTTCGCGCCGGGGACCTCCGATCCGGTGATCGACCTCCTCCCGGAACAGAAGAACGTCTCGGATCTCGGCGCCACGATGCGGTTGGGTGCCCAGCCCTGCTACCTCGAGCCCGGCACGCTGGCCGCCCGTTGCTACGGGCAGGAGGTCGTCGAAGAGCGCCACCGGCACCGGTGGGAGGTCAACCCCGCGTATCTCGACATGCTCCGCGATCACGGGATGGTCATCAGCGGCAGCTCGCAGAAGGGGCGCCTGGCCGAGATCATCGAGCTCCCCGATCACCCGTTCTTCATCGCCGGGCAGTTCCACCCCGAGCTACGTTCGAGGCCCACCAGGCCGCACCCGTTGTTCCGCGAGTTCGTCGGAGCCGCGAAGACGCGCGCCCACGAACGCGCGGGCGAGCGCCGCGTCACCGTCGGCTGACCGCATGCCTGAGCCGAAGCGTTCCGAACTCCTGTTCCAGGGCCGCCATCTCCGCGTCGACGAGGAGGAGTGGTCTCAGCTTGAGAACCCGTGGGAAGTTGTGCGGAGGGTGGACGCGGTGGCCGCCCTCCCGGTCACGCCGGAGGGCGACGTGCTCCTGGTGCGTCAGTTCCGTGCCGCTGTCCGGAAGGAGCTCCTCGAGATCCCCGCGGGTCTTCTGGATATACCCGGCGAAGAGCCCGAGGCGTGCGTAGCCCGGGAGCTCCTCGAGGAGACGGGATTCCGTCAGACCTCGCTCACCTCGCTCGGGGGTATCTACCCGTCTCCGGGATCCTGGACCGAGTACGTGCACCTCTTCCTCGCTCACACGGCCGCGACGCCCGATCAGGAACCGGAAGAGGGCATCGAGCTGGTACGCCGTCCTTTCGGCGAGATGGTGGCCGAAGCCCGTGCGGGGCAGCTCGAGGACGCGAAGACCGCGCTCACCCTCCTCCTGGCCGCCGCACGGATGCCCTCGGGGTAGGCTGACGCAGATCCCGGAACGACGGCCAGAAGAGAAGGGGCGGCGCGCGTGATCGTCGGCATCCCGAAAGAGGTCAAGGACAACGAGTACCGGGTTGCCGCGACGCCGGAAGGCGTTCGCGAGCTAGTGGATGCGGGACACACGGTCCTGATCCAGGAGGGGGCGGGCGTCGGCTCGAGCCTCTCCGAGGATCGGTACAAGAGAGCGGGGGCGCAGTTCGCCTCGACGGCCGAGGACGTGTGGCGCGGGGCGGACATGATCCTCATGGTGAAAGAGCCGATGCCATCGGAGTTCGGCTTGATGCAGGAGGGACAGATCCTCTTCACGTATCTGCATCTCGCCGCGAACCGGGAGCTCACCGAGGAGCTGATC
>JBKKAE010000100.1:0-8417 GCA_046714835.1 Actinomycetota bacterium
GGGAGCGCCCGGCAGATCGATCCGAGCGTCCGTTGGATGCCACCGACCCGAGGCGGGAAGTCGTTGGTCACGACGAGGGTCCTGGGTATCTCCACCGGACCGATATCCTCTCAGAGGGTCGAGCACAGGCGTGCTCGGGCGCGATGCGGCTCGAGACCCGACGCCTCGAGACCACAGCGTGCTCACATGAGGAGGTCTTCGCACGGGATCGACGGGATCGGATGCGCTCGAAAGCGGTCGCGCGTTCGCGTTGTTGTCCGGGTGGCGGGCGATCGCGGTGAGGGGCGCCGACGCCGCCGCCTGGCTCCACGACCTCGTCACGGCGGACGTGGAAGGGCTTGCGGCCGGACAGAGCCGACGCTCTCTCCTGCTGACTCCGACCGGGCGGATCCGCGCCGACTTCCACGTCGCGAGGATCGACGACAACACCTTCTTCCTCCTCCAGGCGGGCGAGCAGCCCGAAGGGGTCGACGCGATCCTCGCTCCGTACGTGCTCTCCTCCGACGTCGAGCTGGAGAACCGGACCGAGCGATCGTTGATCGTCGCCGTCCTGTTCGGCGCCTGGGCCCCCCAGGACGGCGACGCCGGCCTCGTCCTCGCACCGTCGGTCCTCGGCAGCGGGCACGACATCGTCGTGTCCTCGGGCGAGCCGGTCCGAACGATCCGCAGGGACCTGACTGACCGAGGGCTCGTCGAGGTCACCCCCGCGGACATCGAGACCTGGCGGATCCGCCGTGGGGTTGCACGCATGGGAGCGGACTTCGGGCCGGACGCCCTGCCCGCGGAAGCCGGACTCGAGGAGACGATCGACTTCACGAAGGGGTGCTTCTTGGGTCAGGAGTCGGTGGCGAAGGTGCGCAACCTCGGCCACCCGCCCCGGGTCCTCGTGCCCGTTCGCTCGGCGACGGCGATCCTTCCTGGCGCGCCCGTGCTCGCCGACGGGGTCACCGTCGGAGAGGTGATGAGCGCCGCGGAGCGGAACGGAGAGACGCGCGCGATCGTCCGTATCCGGTGGGACGCGGCCTCGGAGCGGCTCTCAACGGGAGCCGGACGGCTCTTCCTACGGCACGAAGAGTAGATACTTCGGGTCATTTCCTATCGGCCACCTGGGGCTTTGCCGCGACCCGCCCGACGACCCCTTCCCCGCCGTGGTCACTCCGTGCTATTCCTTCGTTCCCGGAAACGACGGGGATCCGGGGGGAGGTACGGAAGGGTGCGCATCGATCGTCTTCCGAGCTTCGACTTCGACGTGTTGCCCGATGATCCCTCTCCCCCCGACGTCTGGCAGGAGCGCTCTGCGTGCTTCGGGATCGACCCCGACGTCTTCTTCCCGATCTCCGAGGAAGAGGCCGGCCCGGCGCTCGCGTTCTGCAGCGCCTGCACGATCCGCCGGGAATGCCTCTCGTGGGCCCTCAAGAACGGGGAGCGCTACGGGGTCTGGGGAGGGCTGACGGAGCAGGAGCGACGTCGCCTCTCCCGCCAGGTCGCGTGATCACGTAGAGGGATCGTCTCTACCTGCTCCTAGGCAGGAGAAGAACCCCGAAACAGGCTATGCGCCCGAGGGCCGTCGGAAGCCGATAGGTTCGGTATGGACCTCGGTTCCCTCATGTCGTGCCTACGTGCTTTCCACGGACGTCTGTTGCGCGTAGTAGCTGGGGCCGCGGCCGCCTCCGTACTCCTCGTCGCCGTTCCCTCGCCGGCGGTCGCGGCCCCGACCCCGAAGGTCACGATCACCGATGTCGCGGTGACCGAGGGAACGGGTGCCGCCGTCAACGCGAGCTTCACGATCCAGGTCGCTCCCCGTCCCGGCGCCTGCTGTGCGCTCCAGGTCAGCTGGGCCACCGCTCCAGGCTCGGCCACCGCGCCCGCCGACTTCACCTCCTCCTCGGGGACGGTGTCGCTCACGAAGACCACATCTACGAGGGTCGTGACCGTGCCCGTGGCCGGGGACGCGAGCGACGAACCGAACGAGACGTTCGTGGTGAACCTCTCCAACCTCGTCGGCTCGCCGGGACGGATCGATGACGCGCAAGGGGTCGCCACGATCACGGACGACGACGCACCCCCGCTCCTCTCGGTGGACGACGTCTCGGTCACCGAAGGGGACGCGGGCACCTCGATGGTCACGTTCACCGCTTCTCTTTCCGCCGTGAGTGGGAACGCCGTCACCTTCAACTGGACCACCGCAGCGGGTACCGCCGCCGCCGGCGTCGACTACGTGGCTGCGAGCGGGAGCCGCACGATCACGGCGGGATCCACCACCGCCACCGTCGACATCACCGTGAACGGCGACGTCCTCGATGAGGCCGACGAGTCATTCGGCATCACCCTCTCCACCCCGGTGGATGCCACGATCTCCGACGGTGCAGGGATCGCCACGATCGCCGATGACGATCCGCTCCCCCTCCTAACGATCGACGACGTGTCGATCACCGAGGGCAACGCGGGCACGAGCATCTCGACCACAACCGTCACGCTCTCGGCCGCGAGCGGCAAGACGGTGACCGTCGGCTGGGCGACCGCCGATGACAGTGCCGTCCAGCCAGGCGATTACTCCGCGGCGTCGGGGACGCTGACGTTGGTGCCCGGGGACACGAGCGAGACGATCCCCGTTTCGGTGAACGGTGACCTCATGGCGGAGCTGGACGAGGCGTTCCGCGTCGATCTCTCGGCCCCGTCGAATGCAACCCTCGACGACGCGCAGGGCGTGGGAACGATCCTGGACGACGAGCTCCTCCCTGTGATCGACATCGACGAGCCGACGATCGCGGAAGGGGCGGGATCCGTCGACTTCGCCGTGACCCTCTCTCACCCGGCTGCGTACCCCGTCACGGTCGACTGGAGCACCGGAGCCGGAACGGCCACGAACGGCACAGACTATGTCGGCGCGACCGGTACCATCACGTTCGCGCCATTGGACGTCTCGGAGACCGTCTCCATCACGGTCGGCGGGGACGCGAACTACGAGCGGGACGAGACCTTCACGGTCGATCTCTCCAACGCGACGGGCGCTCCCATCGGCGATGTACAAGGGGTCGGCACGATCGCCAACGACGACGCCCCGCCGACGGTGTCCGTGGCGAACGCCTCGGTCGTGGAAGGGAACGCAGGGACATCCCTGCTCACCTTCGCCTTGTCCCTGGCCGGAGCCTCGGACGTCGACGCATCGATCGACTTCACCACCGCGGGCACCTCCGCCACCGTGGGCACGGACTTCGTGCAGGCCTCCGGCACGCTCACGATCCCCGCCGGGAGCGCGAGCGGAACGGTGGACGTCGTCGTGAACGGCGATGGCACGTACGAGAGCAACGAAACCCTTTCCTTGATGCTCAGCAACCCGGCCGACGCCACCGTCGGGGACGGAACCGCTCAGGGCACGATCGTGAACGACGACAGGATGCGGACGACGCTCACCTTGAAGGTCGTGCGGAAGCCACACGCGGTGATCGCGAAGGGACTCCTGGAGCCGACGAAGTCCGGCCACCGGGTCACCGCGACCCTGTACCGGAAGCAGGGTGCGAGATTCGTGAAGGTCTCCGCCAAGACGGTTTCGATCCGGTACGTCAAGGATCGCGACGGTGACGGCAAGAAGGACGGCGCCTACGCCGCTACGTTCAACCGCCCGAAGGCGCAAGGCACCTACAAGGTCCTCGTCAGGT
Source organism: Actinomycetota bacterium (assembly GCA_046714835.1). Lineage (GTDB taxonomy): Bacteria > Actinomycetota > UBA4738 > UBA4738 > HRBIN12 > JAJNBA01. Next base: position 3,660 of record JBKKAE010000100.1, read on the forward strand.
TCAAGGGCACCGCGACGCACAAGCCCTCCAGCCGGGTCAGGGTCTTCATGCTCCCCGCCAGCTGAGGCGCCGGATCGTTGTCGGCTCCACCACTCACGATGCAGACGTGGATCCGCCCATCCTTGACCATCGAACATCTGTTCGATACGGTGTTCCTCCCCGTCGGCCCCACCGATCGGAGGCACCCGTGCTCTCGGCTCCCGTCCAAACCACCCTCGCCGAAGCGGTGCCGCTGCAGGAGGTCTCCTTCGTGGTCGTCGACCTCGAGACCACAGGCGGATCGCCCCGGGACTCCCGGATCACCGAGATCGGAGCGGTCAGGGTCACCGGCGGGGAGCGCCTCGGGACGTTCCAGGCACTCGTCAACCCCGAAGAGCCGATCCCCCCGTTCATCTCCCACCTGACGGGGATCGACGATCGGCTCGTGCGGCAGGAGCCTCCCATCGAGGCGGTCCTGCCGGCCTTCCTGGAGTTCGCACGGGGCGCGGTCTTCGTGGCCCACAACGCGCGATTCGACTTCTCGTTCCTGAACGAGAACCTCATCCGACTCGACTATCCCCCCTTCGAGGGACCTCCGGTGTGCACCGCCAAACTGGCCCGTCGGGTCGTGTGGCCCGACGTCCCCAACGTTCGCCTCCAGACCCTCGCGCAGTACTTCCGAACCCGTGTGAAACCGATCCATCGGGCGCTGGAGGACGCGATGGCGTGCGCGGAGGTCCTGGACGGGCTCATCGACCTGGGTGGGCGGCTCGGCATCCTGACGCTCGGCGATCTCCGCGAAGCCGTCCGCGCGCGCGGGCGACCGCATCTCGGCAAGATCAGGCTCGCGGACGCGCTCCCCCACGCCCCCGGCATCTACCGATTCGTGGGCCGGGACGAGCGCGTGCTCTACGTGGGGAAGGCTCACAACCTTCGCTCCCGCGTCAAGTCCTACTTCTACGGCGACGGACGGAAGAAGATCGAGGCTCTCCTCGGCGAGGTGCGACGCGTCGAAGGCGAGGAGACGCCGGGCGGGGAACTCGAGGCGCTCGTGCTCGAGGCGCGACTCATCCGTCGGCACGAGCCGAAGTACAACCGTCGCGGCAAGACCTGGAGGAGGTTCGCGTACCTGAAGCTCGACCCATCCGAGGCGTACCCGCGACTGAAGGTGGTCCATCGCGCCGGCCATGCGGACGGCTGCACGTACCTGGGGCCGTTCTCGGGCAGCGGGGCCGCCCGCCTCGCGAAGGAGGCACTCGAAGAGGTCGTTCCGCTCCGCACATGCACTCGCTCGATGGGCGCACGGACCCGCTTCTCGCCATGCGCGCTCGCCGACATCGGCCGGTGCCCAGCTCCCTGCGACGGCCGGGTCGACCCCGAGCGCTACGGAGAGCTCGTCCGGGACCTCCTCTCCTCCCTCGAGTCCCCGGACGGGCTCCTCGAAGCGCTCGGAGCGAAGATGGCGCGGCTCGCGGACTCGGAGCGCTTCGAGGAGGCCGCCTCGACGCGGGACCGGCTCCGAGCGCTCGCCGCAGCCCTGCACCGGGCACGCAGAGACGCCTGGCTGCTCGGGGCCGGTCGGCTCGAGCTGCTGACCAAGGGCGACCGACGGCTCTCGTTCGACGAGGGGGCGCTCGCGCGGTCCGGTGACGTCGGAGACGAGACGGACCCGATCCCGCTCCCCTGCCCCCGCGAGCGCGCCGATGAGCTGTCTGCGGTGCGCTTTTGGCTGGCCAGGAACCCCGTTCGCCTCCTCGCGTGCGATCGTCCGCTCAGCGAGCCGGTCGACGGTGGTGCTCGGATCGCGGCGATCCTCCGGTGGTCGAAGGATCCCGAGCTTCCGCGGGTTGGCCGGCGCTAGGCTCGGCTCCGTGGGTACGGCCCTCGAGCTCCTCGCGCGGGAGATATCGGAGACCTTCCACGACATGCGCTTGCGCCTCCACGGTCTGACCGATGACGAGTTCTTCTGGGAGGCCGTTCCCGGGAGCTGGACCGTCTTCCAGGACGAGCAAGGCCGTTGGGAACATCACTACGCGGAGCCCGACCCCGAACCCGCCCCATTCACGACGATCGCATGGCGGCTCACCCATCTCGCGATGTGCAAGGTGATGTATCACGAGCATGCGTTCGGAGCGGGCGAGCTCACGTGGCTCACCATCGAAACCCGGGCACAACCTCAGATGCCATCGAGTTGCTCGACACCGGCCATGCCCTGCTCACGGAGGATCTCGCGGGGATGGATGACGCCGGTCTCGAGCGATCCGTCCCGACCAACTGGGGCGAGCGATGGCCGGCGTGGCAGATCTTCTGGACGATGATCCACCACGACGCCCATCACGGCGGAGAGATCGGCGCGTTGCGCGACCTGTACCGAAGCACGCCCGGGGCCGGGGATCCGAGAGGCGGCAGATAGACTGGCTCGCATGGAGCGCGCGGTGATCCTCGAGGGTGCTCGGACGCCCATCGGAAGGTTCCTGGGCTCCTTCGCGGACACGACCGCCGTCGAGCTGGGGACGATCGCCGGGAAAGAAGCGCTGGCGCGCGCGGGCGTCACTCCCGAGCAGATCGATCAGACGATCGCCGGTCACGCCCGCCAGGCGGGGAACGGACCCAACACCGGGCGGCAGATGAGCATCCATGCCGGCGTCCCGGACGAGGTGTCCGCATTCAACGTCAACATCGCCTGTGGCTCGGGCATGAAAGCCGTCCAGCTGGGCGCGCAACAGATCGCGCTCGGCGACGCCGAGGTCGTTCTCGCCGGCGGCATGGAGAACATGACGCGTGTGCCGTTCCTCCTGGACCGCATGCGCACCGGCTACCGGATGGGCAACGCGACCGTGTACGACGCGATGTATCGCGACGGACTGCTGGATCCGCTGAGCGGGCTGCTGATGGGCGAGACCGCTGAGAACCTCGTCGACCGCTATGACATCTCGCGGGACGAGCAGGACGAGTTCGCGCTTGAGTCCCAACGGAAGGCCGCCTCCGGCGCCGGCGCCCGCGCCGCCGAGATCGTCCCCGTAGAGGTGCCGGGCAAAGTCGCGATCACCGTCACCGAGGACGAGCATCCGCGCCCCGAGACCACGCTCGAAGGGCTCGCTGCGCTGACCCCCGTGTTCCGAGAAGGCGGATCCGTCACTGCCGGCAACTCGGCGGGCCTGACCGACGGAGCCGCCGCGATGGTCCTGATGGCCGAATCGCGGGCACGATCAGAGGGCCGGGAGCCGCTCGCGAGGATCGCGGGCATGAGCTGGGCCGGGGTCCCGCCGGAGATCATGGGCATCGGACCGGTGCCGGCCACCATGAAGGTCCTCGAGAAGACCGGCCTGTCGCTGGCCGATATCGACCTCATCGAGATCAACGAAGCGTTCGCCGCGCAGGTGATCGCCTGTGAACGTGAGCTGAAGTTCGACCGTGACCGGCTGAACCTCCTCGGAGGCGGCATCTCGCTCGGCCATCCGATCGGGATGAGCGGCGCGAGGATCCTGTTGTCGCTCGCGTACCAGATGCGGGCGCGGGGCGCGGCGCTGGGGCTCGCGACGCTCTGCATCTCCGGCGGGCAGGGGCTCGCCGTCATCCTCGAAAGGACCGAGCAGCGATGACCGTGCACGCCGTCGTCCTGATCCAATGCCAGATCGACGAGATCGGGGAGGCCGCGCAGGCGATCGCCGAGATCGCCGGCGTCTCCGAGGTCTACTCGGTGGCCGGCGAGTTCGATCTCATCGCGATCGTGCGCGTCGCCGATCACGACGACCTCGCGAAGGTGATCCCAGGCGGGATCTCCAAGGTGGATGGGGTCGAGCGGACCGAGACACTGATCGCGTTCCAGGTGTACTCGAAGCACGACCTGGAGCGGATGTTCTCGATCGGCTTCGAGGAGAGCTAGGGCCAGTCGATCGCGACCGGGAGGGACGTGCGACGCCAACCGCTCAGGTCCTCGCCGTCGCGGGACTGGTACTTCTCGGTGACGAGCTGCCGCGCCAAGGCGTCCTCCGTCGGGTCCGTCACGACCCGGGCTTTCGTGTTCCGCTTCACGTCACCGATCTCGAGGACGACCTCGGGCGAGATCATCAGGTTCCTGACCCAGTCCGAACGGTCACCTCCGCCGGACAGGAGGTACACCGTGGCGTCCGCGAGCGCGAACCAGATCTCGATCCTATGAGGGCTACCCGTATGCCGGCCGGTGGTGGTCAGATAGCAGAAGTCGAGGGACGCCGAGCGGCCGCTCATCGGTCACAGCACCGCCCACAGCACGAGGCCGACGATCACCAACAGGGCGACGCCGGCGATGACCAGATCGGCCTTCTTCACCTTCCCCGGCTGCATCGCGTTGAAACCCATCGTCTACTCCTCGACCGTTCCCTCGACCGGGCCCTCGATCCGGTAGTACTCGCGGAACTTCTCCGAAGAGAGCCAGTGGATGTGCTGGCGCACCGTCGAGGCGTAGGTTCGCGCCTCCGCACCGTCATGACACGCGCGCTCGGCCACCACCTCGCCCGCGGGGTTGAGGATCGCGACATGCCACGTCCCCTCTTCACCCCGCACCTCGACGCCGAAACCGCTCTCGACCGACGCCATCGCGATCACCCCATCAGCCTTGCCGGACGAGGTTCCGATGCAGCCGCCCGAGCTGGGTCTTGATCTCCCCCAGAACGCTCTCTTCATCCAACGTGAAGGAGGGGTGGAGCGACGCGACCCGTTCGAGAGCCCGCTCGAAACCCGTTCCGAGCCGTTCCGCCTCTCGCAACGACTCCACCAGCATGGCCGCGTAGTCGGCGT
>JBKKAE010000101.1:0-3494 GCA_046714835.1 Actinomycetota bacterium
GTGTTCACCCGGACGGGCGTCCGCGCGATGATCTACGCGAGCCCCCACTTCTGGCGAACGTACCTGGGCGACACGACGTGGTTCGCGGACAACGGGTACCCGTTGTGGATCGCGCACTGGGGCGTCCCGTCGCCCACCGTCCCGGCCGGGAACTGGGGCGGTCGCGGATGGACGTTCTGGCAATGGACCTCGACGGGGAGCGTCTCGGGGATCTCCACGAACGTGGATCGCGATCGCTTCAACGGTTCCAACCTCCTCCGAGGCAAGATCGCTTCGCTCACGGTGACGCCCGCGGCCGGCGGGGTGATCACCGGCGATGGACAGGGGCCTGCGCAGGCGCGGGATCCTCGCCGACGTGCGACGTCACCGCGCTCGGCAACAAGACCGTCTCGGCGGTATTCACCTATCCGGTGCAGGTCCAGATACAGGGCAGCGGAGCGGGAACCGTCTACTCTGCTCCGGCGGGGGTGAACTGCGGGACGACGTGCACGGCCTCGTTCCCCGTCGGCTCGATCGTCGATCTGACGGCCGCCGCCGACTCCGCGTCGGCCTTCGTGGGCTGGAGCGGCGGATGCGCCGGCAGCATCCCCGGCTGTCAGGTGACCGTCTCCCAGCCGATCGAGGTCGCGGCGACGTTCAACTCGGTGGTGAGCGTCGAGCAGGACGGCGCCGGAACCGCCTTCGGCTGGGGCCGGGTTCTCGCTCCGGATGCGATGGGGGGTTCCTACCGTTGGGAGCGGCGAGCAGGAGCTTCCGCGACGTACTCCTTCTCGGGTGGCACGGTGACCCTGTTCACGGTGTCGGGGCCCGGGATGGGCCGAGGGCGGATCTCGATCGACGGGACGCCCGTCGACACGTTCGACGGCTACGCGCCTGCGGTCGCGACCGGCGTGAAACATCGCTTCACGCAGCTCGGCGCGGGTCCGCACGGTCTCACCGTGGACGTGCTCGGCACGAAGCGGCCGGCGGCCACCGGGACCCGCGTCGCGGTGGACGCGCTCCGGTGGGGCGGCCAGACCCGCCTCAACCCTCCGGCGGCGCAGGCGGCATGGGCGTCGGTCTCGAACGCGGCGGCAAGCGGCGGCAGCTACGTGATCGGTGACGCGCGAGACGCCTTCGCGAGGGTTCGGTTCCAGGGCACGGGGGTGTCGCTCCGCACCCTGCGGGGTCCCGCGATGGGTCGCGCGGAGGTCTGGGTGGACGGAGCGCTCGCACGGATCGTGGATCTGTACGCGCCGGCGTCGACGTTCGCCACCGTCCGGCTGGCGGACGGGCTTGCCGACGGATCGCACACCGTGCGGATCGTCGTGCTCGGGACGCATCGGGCCGCGAGCTCGGGCAACGGGGTCGCGGTCGACCGCTGGATCGTGATCTGACCGCTCGCCCGCGCGGGCCTCAGCCGTCGGCGCGACGGATCTCGAGCGTCCGCCACATCGGGGGAGCCTCCTCGCTCGAAGCGTGACAGGTGAGGCGCATCGGTGCCCCGAGCACCCGCTCGAGAAGGACGAGGTGGGACCCGCTCTCGGTCGCGAAGACGACCTCGGCCCGATCGCCGTGGCGGCCGGCTCGCTCCGGCGTCACGGCGTCGATCCTGTCCAGACCCAGGTGCTCCCGGAGGGAGCGCTCCGCCGCCTGGACGTGGACCGGATCGCTCGCCCGGCCGCGGTAGCGGTCCAGGCGAGCGATCCGGCCCTCGGCGTAGGCCTGCACGATCTCCGGGCCTTCGTCGGGTTCGACGCGCCCGAAGTACAGGCCGTGAGGGAAGGCCACGAGGTTGGCGGCGAACCGGTCGCCACCGACGTGCGTGCTCTCCCAGGTGATGTCGGGGAACGAGGCGGCCAGACGCTGGGCGAGCGGCCGCCCTCGTTCGGCACAACAGGGATCCCGCCGTCCGTGGGTGCAGACCACGAACAGCGGCTCTCCCTCCGGATCGCCGAGGAGTGAGCGCGGATCGCGCGGATCGAGGTTGCGCGCGTCCTGGATCCTCCCGAGACCTGCGAAGCCCATCCACGCGTCGCGCGTGTCGACGGCGAAGCACAGCACGGTGCCGTCGTCGTACTCGGGGTTGCGGCCCGGCTTGCGGATCAGCAGGACCCGCGCGCCGGTCCGGCGCTCGAGGGCCCTGAGGTCCTTCCCGAGCCCGTCCGGCATCCGAGCGTCGAGGAGCCCGTCGCGCCCCCACGGACCGGGGTGCTCGATCAGCAGCCAGTGCCTGATCGTCGAGGCGGTGCCGGCGAGGGGCTCGTCGGCGGCCAGGCTGCGCAACGAACAGCGATCGTCGATCGAAGGCACCGGCGCGCTCAGCGACCGTCGCGGATCGTCAGGAGTCCCTCGCGGATCAGCCGTCGCGCCAGCACGGCGCGGCCGGCCGGGTCGGGAAGATCGGGCGCCAGTTGGCCGACCGCGAGCTCGGCGTCCTCGTCCATGTCGGCGACGCGACGCATCGCTCGCTCCAGCCGAGCCGGCATCTCGAGCCGCCGGTCGCCGAGGAGCACGAGGAGACGACCCATGCGCTCGGCCAACGCGCAGACGGTGCCCGGACGTCGGGCGACCACGGTGGCGTCGTCCACCGAGATCGGCGCCGAGCGTTCCGCGATCGTCCCTCGCGCCAGCTGTGCCCGGTTCGAGAGGAACCGCTCGCGGCGCTCGCCGGCCTCCGTGCGGACGTCGACCTCGCCGAGCGCGGTGGCGAGCGCCGCGAGCCGCCCCCGGAGCTCGTCGGCGAAGCCTTCGAGGTCCTCCGTCCAGCCGGCGGCCACCGGATCCTCCATCCCCTCGAGTGCCCGACCTACCACGCCGGTCAGGACCACTCGCCAGGGGGTCACGTGGACGCCGACGGTGAGGTGGCCCGACAGCACGTCCTGCGCGCGTGCCGCGTGCGGCGTGCCCGCGGGCATGTAGATCGTCGCGCCCGAGGTGACCTCGACCTGGAGGAGATCGCGCCTCTCCTCGTCTGGCGCGGCGTGCACCTCCCAGTGTTTGCGGCCGAACGCCTGCAGGACGAAGACGTCGTGTGCGTCCTCGTGCATGTCGAGCCCCTGGGCGCCGGGGGGCGTGATGTAGGCGTTGACCTGGCACGGGTGCCCGAGATCCAGCTCGAGGTCACGACAGAAGCGCGCGACCGGTTCAGACCAGCGATGCAGGCCCTGGAGCACGATCGTTGCGCCGTCTTCGAAGAGCGCCGCGACGCGTGCGGGATCCGCGATGCCGGAGACCTCTCGGGAGCCGGTGCGTCCCGACCGGGTGTAGGCGGACTCCGGGATCTGCTGGCCCACCTTCACCAGCCGGAAGAACGGCGTGCGGAGCGCCGACGTCGTGAGGAACCGGTCGACGTCGTCGAGCGAGAGCAGGTCCTCGAACCCGCCGGGCGCCGAGGGTGTCGGGGCCAAGGGTGTTGGGGCAAAGGGTGTCGGGGGCGGCCCGCCGCGGCGGGCCCCCGCCCGCGGTCCCCCCGCGTGCCCGCGGGCCCCCCACCCGGGGCCAGCCCCCCCCCC
>JBKKAE010000102.1:0-2501 GCA_046714835.1 Actinomycetota bacterium
TGCGCTCGCTGATGTCTCGGATGAACCCGGAGAACACGGTCTCCTCGCCGACCGACACCGGAACGATGGACAGCTCGACGGGGATCATGCGTCCGTCCCGACGAAGGGCTTGGATCTCGATCCGCGAGTTCAGGACCGCGCCCTCGCCGGTGGCATGCCAGCGGCGGAGCCCTTCGTTGTGGGCGGCCCGGTGCGCGTGCGGGACGATCGTGTCGACGAGCGAGTGTCCGAGGACCTCGTCCGCGCTCCAGCCGAAGGTCGTCTCCGCCTGAGGGTTCCAGCCGATGATCAGTCCCTCCGTATCCATGCTCACGACGGCATCGAGGGAGGATTCCACCATGAGTCGCAGGTGCTCGTGAGCATCCTGGAGCCGTTGCTCCGCCTCCTTGCGCGCGGTGATGTCCAGCTGGAATCCCTGCCAGTACGGGGCCCGATCCTCCGGCTTGACGAGCGTCGCCTCGTCGAGGACCCAAACGACGCTTCCGTCCGTACGGATCATCCGATACTCGAGGCTGAAGCCGTCGGAGCCGTCAGTATTGGTCGCGGCGTCCGCGGCGAAAACCCTTGCCTGATCGTCGGGGTGGATCATCGTTCGCCAGACCTCTGGGTTGGCGGTCATCTGCTCGATGGGGACGCCCGTCAGCTCCTCGGCGCCGGGTCCGATGTACTCGGTAAGCGATCTCGTCGGATCGGCGGGATCGATTCCCTGGATGTAGAAGATCGCCGGACTCTGCTCGACCAACGTCCTGAACGTGAGCTCGGCCTCGCGCAGCCGCTCTTGGGCACCGCGGCGAGAGCTCACGTCCGTGAGGAACCCGAGGAAGTAGTCCAGGTTCCCTTGCCCGTCGAGGACCGCCGTCGAGATGTCGTGCACCCACACCCAGTGCCCGTCTGCATGGTGCATCCGATACTCGTGGTCGAACACTTCGAAGTCGGCGTTGTTGAAGGCGTCGATGGATCGGAGGTGAGCGAGATCGTCGGGGTGCATCAGCTCGAACCAGAGATCCGCGTCGTCGAGGAATCGTTGCGGAGAGAAGCCGAGGATCGCTTCCATCTGTGGGCTCACGAAGCCCATCGACGTGAGCCCGTCGGCTCCCACGAAGTCCGTGTAGGTGACGGCAGGGATCAGCTCCACCATCGCGCGGTATCGAGCTTCGGCTTGACGGAGGCGTCCCTCCGCCTCCATCTGCTCGCTCACATCCACCATGAAGCCCTGCCAGTACCCGATACGTCCGTCGTCGTCGTAGACGGGGCGGGCCTTGTCGCGCACCCACACCCACCGACCGTCGGCAGTCCTCATGCGGTAGACCTGATCGAAGTCCACCCTCGTCGCGAACGCGAGACGGTTCGCCGCCTGCACTCGTTCGACGTCGTCGGGATGCACGGTGGCCCACCACCAGGTCCGATCGTCCGTCGCTCGCTCCGGCGGATAGCCGAGGAGCGCCTCGATCTGGGGGCTGACGAACGTGACCCTGCCCCCTTCGTCGTGATGGGCCTCCGTGTAGGTCACCGCCGGGGTCTGGGTTACGAGTTCTTGGTACCGGGCCTCCGCCTCGAGCCGGCGACCCTCGGCGCGCTGTCGTTGGACGGCCGCTCCGAGCATGCCCGCCACGGCGCGGAGCGAGTCGAGCTCGTGTCGAGACCATCGCCGCTCCTGGATGCAGTCGTCGAAGCCGATGAATGCCCACCACGCGCCATCAACGAAGACCGGGAACGCGGCGATCGACACGATCTCCTGTGCGCTGAGCTCGACGCGCTCCACTTCCGGGAGATCGCGCACGACCCCCGACACGGTCTGATGATCCGACATGAGTTCCACCCAGCGGGCGAAACCCGTGCTCGCGAGGGAGGCTCCCTGCAGCGTCGGGTTCGCGAACTGAGAGCTCACTCCCGGCGCGCACCATTCCGCGAGCTGAGTGGCGAGATAGCCGTCCGGAGCAGCAGGCCGGTCGACCCGGATGAGGTAGGCGCGGCTGACGTCGGCGGCGCCCCCCAGGTGCAGCAACACGTCGTCGATCGCGTCTGCCCAGTCGGGTTCGAGGAGGAGTCGCTCGGCTGAGGACGCGACGGCCGCGAGCAGCGCGTCGCCTCCAAGCAGGTGCTCCTGGTGTCCGATCGATCGAACCACGCGCATCCTTCCCCACCGGGCATGCTGACGACCCGCGTTTCCGCGGTCTGTCGGGATTATCGGCGCGGTACCGAACGTATGGAGTCCCCTCGTTGGGGTCGGGAATGGGCCGTCCGGGGGGCTCAGGCCTGGTCAGGAAGGAATGGAAGCACCCCGGGCGAGGAGCCGGCGACGGGCATCTCCTCAGGCGAGGGCCAGCGCCGGCGAGACTTGGCCGCCAGCTTGAACATCAGCTCGACGGCCTTGGGATCCTCGGCTCCCGGCCGATGCTCGATCACGCCGTCGGCAGTGGCCCTGTCCCAGATGTCTTGGCCTCGCTCGGTCCGGACGATCGAGAGGGTCCAGCCCTCCGACTGCCCGAGCCCGCCGAAGG
>JBKKAE010000103.1:0-3188 GCA_046714835.1 Actinomycetota bacterium
GGTCAGGACCCTGGAAAGGAAGGAGTTGTGGACCTGGGCCTGCATCCAGCCGTAGTCCTGGTGCACCTCCACCACGGCGTCAGGCTTGTTCGGCGATCTCCCGCCCCCGTCCCCCAGCAGCGGTACATAGGTGTCGAACACCTCGCGGACCGCTGGCTCCTCGCCCTTGCCTCGAGGCACTTCCCGCTTGATCACCGAGCTCACGGGCGCGGTGCCACCGCCCACGCCTAGGCGGGGCTCCCCGTCGAAGGACCGGCCGACCTGCGTCTCGTCGTCGGCGTAGAGCAGGATGCCGTCGCCTCTCCAGATCTTGATGGTTGTGATGGGAGCTCGCAGCGACGAGTCGAGCAGGGCGTCAAGCTCCCGGCGGCGCTCGCCTCGGAACGGCCGGTCCACGCCCAGGGCCTCGAGCTCGCTTTGCAGGAGCGAATCGACCACGAACACGGCTCGGCCCTCCGCAGCTTCCTCCTGCGCATGGCCGAGGTGCCTCGAGAGGAGCACGGTCAGAAGGGCCCCGGTGATTGCGAAGGCCACCAGACTGGCCAGGGCGAACCGCCCGACAAGCCCGGAACGGTACGGAGTCAAGCGCCGAAGAAGTCCCATGTGCTTTGAGGAGCATCGGAAGCTCCGAGCCCCTTCTTGACGCCTCGACGGGGGTCATGGAGCACAGATTGGAGTCGGTGGCTCCGCGGGGCGTCCGATACCCTTCGATGATGGACTTCCAGCGAGCGCTCGTGGTGTTCGCCCACCCGGACGACGCCGAGTTCGGGTTCGGCGGAACGGTGGCCAAGTGGGCAGCTGCCGGCACCGAGGTCTACTACCTGTGCGTCACCGATGGGTCTGCTGGCTCCAACGAGCCGGGTGAGACCCGTGAGAACCTCCGCCCGACCCGTCGTCGCGAGCAGCTCGCCGCCTGCGAGTCCCTGGGGGTGCGGGAGTGCACCTTCCTCGACTACGTGGACGGCGAGCTCGAGCTCACCCTCGACCTCAGGCGAGACGTTGCCCGTGAGGTGCGCCGGAGGCGTCCGGACGTCCTGGTCGGCCCCGACCCCGCCCGCATGTGGAACCGCAGTCGTGACTACGTCAACCATCGTGACCACCGGGTCGCAGGCGAGGTGGTCATGTGCGCGGTCATGCCGGACGCGCCCACCCGCCTGCAGTTCTCGGAGCTCCTCGAGGAGGGCTTCGAGCCGTTTTCCGTCCCGAACCTGTGGCTCGGTGCCGAGGACGCGGACACCTATGTGGACATCACGAAGACATTCGATGCCAAGCTGGCGGCGCTTGCGTGCCACGAGTCCCAGGTCGCCGACCTCCCGTATGAGGGGTGGGTCCGGGCCAGAGCCGAGGAGCTCGGCCGGCTGGCCGGGGTCGAGTACGCCGAGGGATTCCGGACCTTCGCGTTGCGCGCCTGAGGAGCCCCATGGACCACGAACACGACGAAGAGCCCAGCGAAGACGACGAGGGAGGCGAGCTCGACCCTCGCGACCGCGAGGACATCGAAGCCGACCTCGAGGACCTGGAGGCCATGCGCATCGTCTTCGAGCCGCAGGGGACCCGCGGCGTCGTGATCGCCTGTCCCGACTGCGGCTCGAATCACTACTACGACTGGGATCTGCTCAAGGAGAACCTCGTCCACATGCTGGACACCGGCGAGGCCCGGATGCACGAGCCTGCCTACGAGCCGAAGGAAGAGGACTACGTGCTCTGGGACTACGGCAAGGGCTACGTCGACGCCCTCGCCGATTCGGGGGTCGATCCCAGCCGGCGGATGGCGGTGAACGCGTGCCCATGGTGCTCCGCCGAGCTCGACGCCGCCTTCACGTACTGTCCCCGTTGCGGCAGGACCCTCGGACCGGTGCGCGTGTATCGCGAGCTGGTCGACGGCGGCATGGAGGAGCAGGACGCCAGGGCGTTGCTCAACCGCGCCGGCTTCGATCCTTTCTAGCGCCCTTCGGCGCGGCCCGGCTTCCCGCGGGCCGAGCGGGAGGCTCCAGGATGCAGTCCTCCGGGGGCTTGTCGTGGCGCAGTCCCTTGTACGAAGGGGCGCGGAGCTTGCCCGCGTTCGTCATCTGGAGGTACTCGACCTCGCAGACGAGCCTGGGCTCGACGAAGCATGCCCGCTTCACCTTGCGCAGCTCGGGGTCGGGCACCGCCGGAGCATCGCATCGAAGCGGCTCGAGCTCGCCCATGAGATCCCGCAGCATTCGCTCGGTGAAGCCCGTGCCCACCTGACCGATCCACCGCAGCGTCCCGCCGTCGTAGGCGCCAACGAGAAGAGCGCCAAAGCTCGCGGACCGCGATCCCTCCCCTCGGGTCCAGCCGAGGACCACGCAGTCCTGCCGGTTCAGCAGCTTGATCTTGCGCCAGTCCGACGTGCGGCGGGCCGTCCGGTACGGACTTCCGAGCCGCTTGGCGACGACTCCCTCGAACCCTCGCTCGCGAGCCGCCTGCGTCAGGGCCACGCCATCGCCGTCGATGTACAGGGTGGGCGAGATGCGGTGCCCCGGGACGATCAGCGACTCGAGCATCGTCCGGCGTTCTTCCAGCGGCCGGGAGGTCAGGTCCTCGCCGTCGAGGTACAGCAGATCGAAGGCGAAGAGCTCCACGGGGATCTGCTTCTTCATCCGATCGATCTCGCTCTTGGAGGACAGGTTGATGCGCTGCTGCAACAGCTCGAAGGAGGGCCTTCCGTCCTCGAAGGCCACGATCTCGCCGTCGACCACGGCGACCACCGACGTCACGTACTCGTGCACGGTGGCCAATTCCGGATACTGCGCGGTCTGATCACGACCGGTTCTGGAAACGAGCCGGGTGGCGTCCATCTCGACATAGGCGAGCGTGCGGACGCCGTCGAGCTTGGGCTCGAAGCGCCACCCCGGATCGTCGAAGGCCTCGTGGCCCCCGTCGGCAAGCATCGGCGTGTACGGGGGAGGGGAGGCGCCGATGTCGAGGGCGTCGGGGCGCGACAGGAACACCAACCAGTCGGTCCGGGTCTTGACCATGTGGAACTCGGCGCCCCGGTACCGCGTCCCGTGCACGCGGACCGAGACCTTCTTCTCTGTCCACTCCAGTAGGTCGTACGTGCCGCTGTCGAAGATCCGCACCGGCCCCGCGCCGTAGTGGCCCTGCGGAATCAGGCCTTCGAACGTTCCGTACTCGAGCGGATGATCCTCGGTCTGCACCGCGAG
>JBKKAE010000104.1:0-4276 GCA_046714835.1 Actinomycetota bacterium
TCCCCGCCAGACGTTTCCGTCTGGACGGATGAAGCGTGCCTTCGTTCCCAAGGCACGGCGAACCGTGCCGATGTGAACGATGGCAAGCATCGGCTCTTGACACGCTGTTCAGTTCTCAAGGTGCGACGAGACGCAAACCCCCTGGTCAGAGCATTCGTACACCCTCGGGGAGTTGCGCCGGACCGGTAGCATAGCAGTCCGGGTCGAGGCGTCAACCGAGCGGCCGGCGTCGAAACCGCCGTTCGAGAGCCCAGGTTACTCGCCGTCGAGGCCCGCCAGCCGTGCGAACTTCCGGCGGCCCACCTGCCACACCGTCCCCTCGAGCTGGCCCGGCGGCTCCCCCCGGATCGGGATCTCCTCGTCTGGCACCTGCTCCCCGTCCACGCGAACCCCGCCCTGCACTTGCAGCCGCCTGGCTTCCGATCGGCTCGCCACCAGGCCCATCGCTTCCAGCAGAGCCGGGACATAGGCGACCCGGCCGCCATCCTTCTCGGCGAAGACGCTCGCCGGGACGCGGACGTCGGTGATCTCGTCGGGGATCTCGCGTTCACGGTGCACCACGTTGAAACGCTCCTCGGCCGCAGCGCCGACCCCCGCCCCGTGGTAGAGGTCGACCACCTCACGCCCCAGCCTGCGTTTCGCCTCGTTGGGATGCAGGGTGCCCTCGTCCAGGCCTCGCTCGACGGCGTCGATCTCGGCTGGATCCACGGGAGCCGCCAGTCGCAGGTACTTCGCGATCAGCAGGTCCGGGATCCGCATCAGCTTCCCGAACATGTCGTCGGGCGGCTCAGTGAGCCCGATGTAGTTGTCCAGCGATTTCGACATCTTCCGGACGCCGTCCGTGCCCTCGAGGAGGGGAAGGGTCAGCACCACCTGCGGGTCCTGTCCGAACGCACGCTGCACCTCCCGCCCCATGAGGAGGTTGAACTTCTGATCGGTGCCACCGAGCTCCACGTCCGCTCGCACCGCTACGGAGTCATAGCCCTGGAAGAGCGGATACAGGAACTCGACGACGCTGATCGGCCGTTCACCCTGGTACCGCTCGCGGAAGTCATCACGCTCGAGCATCTGCGCGACCGTCGCGGTCGAGGCCAGCTTGAGCAGCTCCGCCATGTCCATCTCGGAGGACCATTCGGCATTCCCGTGGATCTCCGCCGCCGCGACGTCGATCACCTTCCCGGCCTGCGCGAGGTAGGTGTCGGCGTTCGCGCGGATCTCCTCCTCCGTGAGCATCGGACGGGTCTCGGACCGTCCGGAGGGGTCTCCGATCCGCGCCGTGAAGTCCCCGATGATCAACACGGCCACGTGGCCGGTGTCCTGGAACTGCCGGAGCTTCCGCAGAACCACGGCATGACCCAACGTGAGATCCGGGCGGCTCGGATCGACGCCCAGCTTCACTCGGAGGGGCCGGCCTCGGGCGAGCCGCTCCTCCAGCCCGCCCGCAGGAACGAGGTCGACGCTGCCGCTCGCGAGCGTCGTCGGCACGTCGGCGGCCATTGCGCGGCGATGCTACCAGCGCACCTCCCCGATCCTGGGGGGTACCAGGGGTACACTCGCCCGCGATGACCCGCCGGCACTTCCCCCTGGCGGCCTTCTCGGCAGCCTTCGTCGTCTTCGCTGCTGCCTGCGGCGTCGACCTGCGGGACGTGCCGCGGCGCGAGCTGGCACAGACGTCCTTCGTCTATGCCGCCGACGACAGCGTGATCACCCAGCTCCATGCGGTCGAGGACCGGGTGATCCTGCCCACGGCGCAGATCCCCTCATGGATCCGCGATGCGGCCGTCGCGATCGAGGACCGCCGCTTCTACCAGCATCACGGCATCGACGGTCGCGCGATCATCCGAGCCTCCTACGTGAACCTCCGCGACAGCAGCATCGCTGAAGGCGGCTCGACGATCACCCAGCAGCTGGTCAAGAACCTGTACACGGGCGCCGACCGCACGATCTCTCGGAAGCTCAGCGAGGCGATGCTCGCGTGGCAGCTCGAGGACCGGCTCTCGAAGGAAGAGATCCTGACGCGCTACCTGAACACGGTCTACTTCGGGAAGGGCGCCTATGGCGTCCAGGCGGCGGCCCGAACCTTCTTCGGCGTCGACGCGAGGAAGCTCGACCTCGCGCAGTCAGCGCTGCTCGCCGGATCCATCACGAGCCCGGGACACTTCGATCCCTACGAGTATCCACGGCGCGCCAGAGGACGGCGCGGCGTGGTGCTTCGGCTCATGCACGAGTTCGGGATGATCACCGCGGCCCAACGCCGGCAGGCCCGGAAGCAGCCGATAACGCTCCACCCGGTCCCGGCGCTGGGACGCTACGACTACCCCTACTTCGTCGACTACCTGAAGGAATGGTTCCTCAGCGAGCCCGCCTTCGGTGAAACGCGCGAAGACCGCTACCGCCTGCTGTTCACCGGTGGACTCCGCATCTACACGACGCTCCATCCGGGCGTGCAAGCGGCGACCCAGCGCGCGGTGGATTCGGTGCTCTCCTACCCCGACGACCCCTCGGCGGCCGTGACCGTCCTCGATCCTCGGAGGGGCTTCGTCCTCGCGATGGTGGGAGGAGACCAGCAGGATTACTGGCGCGATCGGCACGCGGGACGCGTCAATCTCGCGACCGCGGCGGGTGGAACCGGGCGGCAGTCCGGATCCTCGTTCAAGCCGTTCGCGCTGGTAGCCGCTCTCGAGAGGGGCGTCTCTCCGTCGGAGACGTTCGCGGCTCCCTCGACGCTGCAGGTCCCTCTGCAGGGCGGCGGGGTCTGGAACGTCACGAACGCGGAGGGGGCGGGTTTCGGCTCGATGACCCTCCGTGAAGCGACCGTGGAGTCCGTGAACACCGTGTACGCGCAGCTGATCGATCAGCTCGGGCCCAGGAACGTCGTCGAGGTGGCCACACGCATGGGGCTCCGGTGCTGTCGGCGCGTCAGCAATCCGAACGGACGGTTGGAACCGCACCTCTCGGCCGTGCTCGGGACGAACGAGGTCAACACCCTCGAGATGGCGTCGGCGTACGGGACCCTTGCCACCGGCGGGCTCCGGGTTCGACCCCTCCCCGTCTCACGGATCACCGATGCTCGGGGGACGATCCTGTGGGAGGCCGATGCGGCTCCCGAGCGTGTCCTGGACCCTCAGGTCACCTCGGTCGCGAACAGCATCCTGAGCGAGGCCGTCCTGTACGGAACGGGGACCGCTGCCAACATCGGACGCCCGCAGATCGGCAAGACCGGCACGGCCATGGACCACAACGACGCGTGGTTCGTGGGCGCGATCCCGCAGATGGTTGCTGCCGTGTGGGTCGGCTTCCCCCAGGGACAGGTGCGGATGGAGCCGCCGAGGACTCGCGTCACCGTCTTCGGGGGCACCTGGCCGGCGCAGATCTGGAGGCTGCTGATGCTCGAGGCCTCCCGCGGGCTGCCGCCGATGGAGTTCCCCAACCCCGATGTCGGGTTCGTCTCCGCCACGGTCGACGCCACCCAGGAGCCCTACTGCCTTCCCAACCCCTTCACGCTTCCTCAGAACATCCAGTCGCTGCAGTTCATCGCGGGAACCGAACCCACGAGAGTGTGCACCTCCCCCTCGTCCCTGCAGCAGGTGCTGATCCCGTCCGCGATCGGATGGTCGGAGCCGCTCGCGATCGAGGGCTTGACCGAAGCGGGGTTCTACGTGGACGTCAAGACCGCGCCCTCGACGCAGCCCAACGGCACGGTGATCCAGCAGGTGCCGGCGGCGGGGACGGAAGCGTTCCAGACGAGCACCGTCACGATCACGGTGTCGTGGACCGAACCCGAGGCGTCCGAGGGGCCCCAGGAGCCCGAGCAGCCCGGGTAGGCGGACCGGGCCGTCCTCGCGACACGAAGGCGTTCCCCTCCAGCCAGTAGCGCCACGAGCGCGTCGTCTCGTGGACGCCGACACGGATCCCGGTGCCGATCCTTTCGGGGCGCGACCCACGCTCCACCCACACCCGCTCACCGTCCACCAGGTCGGCGCCGTCCTCGGGGCGGCCCACATCCAGCGCCTGCGTCAGCCGCCCGGGTCCCGAGCACAGCTCCAGGATCGGACCGCGGCCCCGTCGAGCGCGCATCCCCTCGACCCCATCGATGGGCTCGCCGGCTCGAATGAGCACGGCGCTTCCCTCGCCCGACCGGCCGGTGACGGCGTTCATGCAGAAGTGCATGCCGTAGGTGAAGTACACGTACAGGTGACCGGGGGGTCCGAACATGGCCGCCGTTAACCGGGGGAAGACGCCCCAACCGGGGGGGGGGGGGGGGGGCGGGGGGGAA
>JBKKAE010000105.1:0-3623 GCA_046714835.1 Actinomycetota bacterium
CGACCGACTTCTTCACCGTCGAGACGATCGGGCTGAAGACGATCTTCGTCCTGTTCTTCATCGAGCTTCAGACCCGGCGGGTGCACGTGGTGGGCATCACCGCGCACCCCGACTCGGCGTGGGTCACACAGCAAGCCAGGAACCTCGCCATGGACGAGCGGCTCTCGGGAGTTCGGTTCCTCCTCCGCGACCGGGACGCCAAGTTCTCGGGACCGTTCGACGAGGTGTTCCGCACCGAGGGCGTCCGCGTCATCCGAACGCCGATCCGCGCACCTCGGGCGAACGCATTCGCGGAGAGGTTGGTGAGGACCGTGCGCCGAGAGTGCCTCGACCACGTCCTGATCTTCGGTCGCCGGCACCTCGAGCGAGTGCTCCGGACGTACGTCGCTCACTACGTAGAGGAGAGACCACATCGGGGACTGAGCTTGGGAGTGCCCGCCGGCATCAGAACACCCCTGGTCCGGGGGACTCCCCGAACGCCGGTCGAACGAAGGGACGTGCTCGGCGGTCTGGTTCACGAGTATCGCTGGGCGGCGTGATCCGGATTGTTGAACCCTTCAGGCAATCGCCCCGCTGGTTCTGCTCTCCGTGCGGGCGCCGCTCGAGGCTTCCGCGGGCGCACCACGGGAGGTTCGGTTACGAGCCTCCTGCGGCTGCCACCGCAAGCTCCGGCCGGATCTTCCGGCTCGTGATGATCTCGTCGACGGCTCCGTACTCCACGGCTCGCTCGGCGGTCAGGATGAAGTCGCGGTCGGTGTCCTTGGACACGCGCTCGATGGGCTGGCCGGTGTGCCTGGCGATGATCTCGTTCATCAGCTCCCGGTTGCGCACGATCTCCTTGGCTTGGATCTCGATGTCGACGGCTTGCCCCTCGGCGCCGCCGTAGGGCTGGTGCAGGAGGATCCGCGCGTGCGGGAGCGTGTATTGCCCTTCGCGCCGGCCAGTGCCAGGACGGCCGCGGCCGAGGCCGCCTGCCCCATGACGATGGTCGATACGTCGGGCTTGATGTACTGCATGGTGTCGTAGATGGCGAACAGCGTCGTCATGCTGCCGTCCGGCGAGTTGATGTAGAGGTTGATGTCCTTGTCGGGATCTTCGGATTCCAGGTGCAGGAGCTCGGCCATGATCAGATTGCCCACCGCGTCGTCGATCGGCGTGCCCAGGAAGACGATTCGCTCCTTCAGCAGACGGGAGTAGATGTCGAATGAGCGCTCTCCGCGGGGGGTCTGCTCCACGACGACGGGGACCAGGTAGTTGGTAATCTCCCTCATGCTCGCTCCTCCGCTCGGTCCTGCTCGGGAGGCTCGGAGACTGCCTCGGTGGAGTCCTCGTCCGGAGTCCTCGTCCGCCCCTGAGGCTCTCGCCTTCCGAAGCGATCTCTGCGTGATCGACGAGGAAGTCGAGCGCCTTCGACCTGACGATATCACCGGCCGGTGATACGACCTGGCCGGTACGCTCCGGCTCGCCCGAGGGGGTGATCTACAGGCCCCGACACCCTCCTGCGTCGCGAGACCTGTATGCGGCGCGCCAGGAAGCGTAGGGTCGAGCCCGTGACCGAGACTGGCGTCTATCGGACCGAGCCGGGAACGATCTTCAGGATCTCGGAGGAAACGACGGTCACCTCTCGGTCCAGCTGCTGAAATCGTTGCCCCCGTAGCCTGAGGTACCTTTCGGCCGCCGTCGCGCCGACTTTCAACCGGGCGTCGTTTCGTTTGTGTGGCAGGCGATGGAGCCGGCGATTCGGCTGCCATACCGGTTCGTGCGGTTTCGCGGTTAGGCCCGGTCGAGACGCAAGCCCATGCTGCGTGGTCGCGGAAGCGCCACGCCGGCTATTGGTCCAATGAGATGCCGGCCGGCGACCCGGCAGGTCTGCGGATCTGCGGATCAGCAGGTCACGTGCAAGATCGCGTTCGTGTCCTTCGGCTCGGCCCGCAGGGCCCGGATGGCCTCACTTGTTGGGACGGTCAGGGATCGCTCGAGATGTCGCATAACTACCGGAGCCATTCCGGGACACGGGTGGCGAGACCTCACAGATGTCTCGCGACATCGTGCCGACATGTCGCGGGACATCGTTCCACGTCCCGACCGATGTACTAGGGCTTGATGATCCCGCACGCGCTCCGCCCGCCTGCGTCGCCCGTGGAGAGCGTTGCCGCGTCCGGTCCGGGGACCCCCGACGCCGAGTACCGGGTCGGGATGTTCGCGTAGTTGTCGGCGGCTGCATGCACGATGAACGCGCTTCCGTCCGCGTCGAACAGCTGATCGATCATGTACCGGTCGGTGGCGAAGCGGGCCAGAGCAGTCCCGTCGGCGTTCACGAGGAGGACAGGCTGGTCCCCGGCGTGCGCGGCGTGGGAGACCGCGCCCGGGTTGAAATGCCCGCCAGCCGAGACGAACCCACCCGCCGCGTCGCAGATCCCGATGGTGTGGATGTGGAACCCGTGGAATCCAGCCGCCAGCCCGCTCGCCGAGACGCGGACCAAGATCTTCCCGTTCGCCTCGGTGCTCAGATGGACGACCCCGACGACCGCGCCGAGCGCGTCGCGGAGCTTCGCCTTGGCCTCCCGTCCGCCTCCGCCAGCCGATAGCGCGACGGCCATGGTGGCGCCGAGAGCGAGCGCGCAGACGACGAACAGCGTGCCGATCTTCCTCGAAACCTTCATGTGGTCCTCCCGTCTAAAGTGCATTCCTCCACACCTGCCTGACGTAGCCGGACGAGCCGCGCGGCGACGGGCATCGTCCGCATCCCCGCGACCTTACGCCTTCCACGTGACCGGGAGCACGGAATCGCCCTCGAGCAACACGCGGACATCCGATCCGTCCGCACGCATCACGTACAGGGAGAGACCGGTGAAGATCGCGTCGCCCGATCGGTTGCCTTCCTGCTGGGCCGGCGTGGCGTCGCGGTCCATCGCGTTCGCAGCGTTTGCGATGTTCGGCTGGTTCTTCATCGACTACGCCCGTGCGCAAGGTCACGGAAGCGCACTCAGGTGCCTGAAGGAACAAGGCTTGGAGTGGGCCATCACTGCTGTCCTTGGAGCCGTCTTCATCGCCTTCTACGGCGGGGCCCAGTCGCGCTTGCGGGAGCGCGCCTCGCAACGGACCGGCTCCTGGTCAGGGAAGAAGTGGTACTCGCGGTATCCCTCCGGACAGACGTCGGCGGCATACGGGTTCAGGACGCCGTCGACGTCGACGAGAAGCAGTGGCTTGCGTGGGTCCACGGACGACCATCGTATCCGGGCACCTTAGGACTCCATCGCCCACGGTAGGCGAACGCGGACCGCTTCACGCCGCGTCCCGACGAGCAGACCGTCCGGGTGAGCTCGGACTTCCAGGGCAACTCGGGAACCGTCAAGATGGGCCCGGGAGGGTGGCCGTGTCGAGGACGACACTGGGGCCAACGAGTCGGAGATTCTGAATCCATCAGGCATGATGCCGGCCGAGGTTTCTGAACCCTTCAGGCGGCCGACACCCGTTTAGCCACTATGCTCACCGCCTGGATCTTGCTGAAAACTCAATGGGGATCGGTACACGGGGAGATGTCCTGTGGGTCGATTGCTATAGGGGCCCCGGAACTCCGAGAAGCAGCTCAAGCCTAGGCTACGGAAGGAGCAGCGCCGACG
>JBKKAE010000106.1:0-2501 GCA_046714835.1 Actinomycetota bacterium
TCGGAGGGGCGTTCGGGGCCAAGCTGCAGATCTACGCGGAGTACCATGCGGTCGTGGCCGTCGCTGGCCGACTCGGCCGTCCGGTGCGCTGGCAGGAGACGCGTTCGGAATCGATGGTCTCGCTCACGCACGGCAGGGCGCAGGTCCAGACGGTCGAGCTCGGGGCCCGCCGCGACGGCACGCTGGTGGGACTCCGGGCCGACATCCTGGCCGACATGGGCGCGTACCCGATCGGCGCGTTCATGCCCGGGACGACCCAGGAGATGCTGTGCGGCGTCTATCGGATCCCTCATGTCGCGAGCAGCGGTCGGAGCGTGGTCACGAATACGACGCCGGTGGCTCCCTACCGAGGTGCGGGACGGCCCGAGGCGACCGCGCTCATCGAACGCGCGATGGACATGCTCGCCGCGGAGCTGGAGATGGATCCGGTGGAGCTCCGACGGAGGAACTTCATCCGGCCCGAGGAGTTCCCCCATACGACCGTCACGGGCGTGACGTACGACACGGGGGACTACGAGAAGTCACTCGACGAGGCACTCCGCCTGGTCGGGTACGACGCGCTCAGGGCCGAGCGAGCGGCGCGTCGGGCGCGCGGCGACGAGATCTGTCTCGGCGTCGGCGTGGCGACCTACGTCGAGATCACCGCGTTCGGGGGACGCGAGTACGCGGCCGTCGAGATCGGCGGGGACGGTCGCGCGACGGTGTCGGTCGGAACGACGCCCGCGGGACACGGGCACGAGACCGCGTTCGCACAGCTCGCCTCTTCATCGCTCGGGATCCCGTTCGAACACGTCACCGTCGTCCATTCGGACACGGGGCTGGTGGCGCGCGGTGAGGGGACGTGGGGCTCGCGCTCGTTGCAGATCGGCGGCTCGTCGGTCTTCGAGCAGGCCGAGGCGGTCGTCGAGAGGGGTCGCGAGGTCGCCGCCACCCTGCTGGAGGTAGATGCGGCGGATGTCGAGCGCGTCGAGGGCGGGTTCGCGGTCCTCGGCGCGCCCGATCGCAGCATCGGGTGGGGCGAGGTCGCCACCGCGAGCGACGGCGGCTCGCTCCGCGCGGAAGGTCGCTTCCGACAACGTGGATCGACGTTCCCGTTCGGAGCGCACGTCGGGGTGGTCGAGGGCGACACCGCGACGGGCCACGTGCGGTTGCTCCGCCACGTCGCGGTCGACGACTGTGGCCGGATCCTGAACCC
This sequence comes from Actinomycetota bacterium, assembly GCA_046714835.1. GTDB lineage: Bacteria > Actinomycetota > UBA4738 > UBA4738 > HRBIN12 > JAJNBA01. The sequence goes on from JBKKAE010000106.1 coordinate 1,196, forward strand.
GGCACTGGTCCAGGGACAACAGCACGGCGGCCTGGGTCAGGGGATCGCCCAGGCATTGTTCGAAGAGGTCCTGTACGACGAGAGCGGGAACCCGGTGACGTCGACGCTCGCGACGTATCAGATGCCGAGCGCGGCCGACCTGCCGTCCTTCGAGACGTCGAACACCGAGACGCCCACGGACCTCAATCCCCTGGGCGCGAAGGGGATCGGCGAGTCGGCCACGATCGGTTCGACGCCGGCGGTGCAGAACGCGGTGGTCGATGCGTTGTCCCATCTCGGCGTGCGCCACATCGACCTGCCGCTCACTCCGGAACGCGTCTGGAAGGCTCTTCGAGGATGAACGGCAAGACGGGGGAACCCGTTCCGGTCTGGGGGACCGTGTTAGGAGTGACGGTCTCCTTGCTGGTTGGTGTCGGCGGTGTCCTTTTCGCGATCAACCGAGAGGAAGGTTTCACCGCTGGAGACGCCGTCGCGCCGGGAAGCGTAGGAGTCGCCATCGGCCTGCTCGTTGTTTGCGTGGTCCTTTGGTTGTACTCCGCCAAGCGGTGGCGTCCGGACCCGAGGACGCAGCTCCTCTCTGTCCCAGTGCTGGCTGGGCTCGGTGGGACGATCGCTTACGGTCCGCCGGGGGTCCTGGTCGGGGTGTCGATGGCCTGTTGTGCCATCTTGCTTCCACTCATGGTCTGGGGTGGCGTCGTGAGCCGCCGAGAGGGGACCTCGTGGCCGCATGGGCAAGAACCAGACAGTCGAGTCGGGCATTGACTAGCGGCCGTATCGACACGAGGGATATCGTCTGTCGGTGGCGACCGTCATGCCGATCAGCGACCGGCGGGCTCGGCTCGCGCTGATCCTCGCCGTCCTCGGCGTGCCTTCGCTGGGAATCACGGTGCCGTCGGCGATCTGGCTCGGGTTCCGCGCCGTTCGTCAGCAGCGCCTGTCGAGTGGAGGGGAGCCGGCGATGGGCTTCATCGCGCTCGTGATCGCCGGGCTGGACATCCTGACGCTCAACTCCGTGCTCTTGAAGACGTTCGACATCATCGATCCGCGACTGGCGTGGACCGGTATCGGATGGGGCGTCGGGCTCGCGACGGCGGTCGCGATCTGCACCGCGTCCACGCTCCGGATCCACCCCGAGCGATGGGGCGCCCTTCTGGTCGCCAGGGCGGGCATGATCGGTGCCATGGTCGGCGGCACCGCCCTCTTCGTGCAGCTGATCGCCGTCATCGACTGATCTGGTCGCTGCTACCTTTGACGACATGACGTCGCGCTGGGAACGCCGCTTCCGCGCGCCCATGATCACGTACCC
>JBKKAE010000107.1:0-2504 GCA_046714835.1 Actinomycetota bacterium
ATGGCTTCGACCCTGGGCCTGACCACGATCCTTCGCCACGCGAGTACCGACAGCTGCACCATCACGAGCACGAGGATGATCTTGAGCAGGAGCACCACCCCGTATGAGGACGTGAGGCCGGCGAGACCCCCAGTTTCCTGGAAGCCACGTACGAGACCCGTTGCCGCGGTGACCGCGGAAGCAGCAAGCGCCGCTGGGGTGAACCTTGAGAGCAGCTCTCGCCCGTCGTCGCTGCGCCACCCACTCGATGGCCTTTGGACGGCGAGCGCCATGATCCCGCCGGCCCACAGTCCGGCCGATACCAGGTGGACCATCTCCACGGCGATCCCCCACCAGGGTGGGGAGATCGCCGCCGCGTGACCGGCCGAGCTGAGCGCGATGAGAGCGGCCAGGATCGCGAACAACGTCCATCGAGGGCGGAACCACGCCAGCAGGAACGCGAGCAGTTCTAGCCCCGGCCGCACGAGTCGAGCGATCCCCGGCAGCCCGCTCGTGAGATAGGTGGCGATATCGGCGGGAGAGAGCGACTGTGCCGCCAGGAGCGCCTCGCCGAGGACCACCGCGCTCCCTGAGAAAACCGCTACGGCCAGCGTGCCCGTCGGTCGTGCCCGAACCCACGGGATCGCGGGAGGCCGGCGGGAGAGCCGGCCGAGAAGCACCAGACCGATGGCGAGGAGCAGTGCGGCATCCTCGGCCGTCCGCGCGATCGCGATCAACAGATCGCCCGCACCGGGCTCGTCCCGCGTTCCTCCGATCGACCCCGGACCGGGATCCACGCCGACGCCGAAGCCGAACCGGCCCGTCAGCGTGTGACCGTCGACGGTGCTGACCGTCGTCCACGAGACCTCGTAAACGCCCACTGCGTTGGCGGCGAGAGGGATGGAGATCTGCCTCTCGCCTGTGGGGGTACCGAGGAAGACCAAGCCGTCCGGGGCGGTCAGGGTGGCGCGGGAGAGTGACTGGTTCAGGGGCTCCGTGAACTCGAGCACGACGACGCCCGGGACGGTGCTGAGACTGCTGCCGGGTGCGGGCGTCGACGAAACGAAGCCGGCGTGGGCAGCCGCGGGCCCGGCGACGAGCACCATGAGCCCGATGCATCCCAGCAGGATGAGGCCGAGCTTCCCTGTCCTCCTGCGCATGCTTTGAACTCCGCGCAGGGGATCGACTAGGAGACCTCGATCACAACGGCGTCCACGTTGAGCCTCCGTCGGTGCTGGTACTCACGTCCACGGTCCCGCCCTGGGACCAGGCGGCCGCGTACCAGGTGCTCGGGTCGTCGGGTTCGATCTGGACGATGGAAACATCGGCCGGCACGTCCAACGAAGTCCAAGTTGCACCACCGTCATCGGTCAAGGCTGCGACGCCTGTGGCTGAGACGACGATCCTGTCAGTGTCCGTCGGATCCCAGGAGACCCACATGGCTGCGGGTACGCCTCCCAGCACTCGCCAGGTCCGTCCCCCATCGGTGGTCTCGACGGCTCCCGCGCTCATGTCCGGGGCGACGACGCGATCCGGATCCGACGGATCCACGAGGATCGCACCCATGAAGGACTGACCGACGCCTGGGTTCCTGATCTCCCACGTCGTCCCCTCATCCGTCGAAGCGAGGAACCCGGCCGCAGGGGACGCGGCGTAGAGCATGGAACCCGTCCCGCCGAGCGCGTGGATGTCGGTGGCAGGGAGCCCGCCGTTGCGCGGCTGGAAGCTCTGACCGCCGTCCGTAGAGACCTCGAGTCCCGGGTGTCCACCGACCCAGATCGAGCCATCCAGGAATGCCCATCCCATCGCGTCTGCATCCTGCAGGCTCTCCACGGCAGTCCACGTCCGACCCTCATCGGTGGAGATGGAAACAGCTTCGTGCCCCCCGGCGAAGAGCGCGTCTTCACGGTCTGGAACCGCAACGAACGAGTGGAAGTCTCCACCGACGAAGGGCGCGGAGCCGCTCGTCGGAGCGTCCGACCTGTTCAGCCACAGGCCAGTCGCTCCGACCGCCATGACGGCCGCTCCGATGAGCAAGCGAACGGGCCGGTGGGTCTTCGGAGCTGGCCTCCTGCGGGCGCGCGGATGGGGAGTCGGTCGAGGTCTGCGTTGAGGGGTCTTCGTCTTAGCCATCATGGGCCTCCGTTTCGGACGTCAGAGGATCCGGCACGGGCGTCCGGCTCCGGTCAGAGGGCGCGTGCTTCATCGCCATCCGGGCACAACCCACCATCGCACCGACGCAGATGAGTGCTGGCACGAAGCCGAGGATCGTTCGCATGGGTGGTCCTCCTCAGTTGGACGTTTGGCATGCGCCAGCCAGCGGCATGCCGGGAACCCGACGTCACGCGTATCGAGGAGGTGGATCGGGCTTTCGTATCAAGGGTGACGGTCGAAGTCGGTACAGACCGGGCCGATATCTGCCCGTAGCCCCAGGCGAAAGGAGGAGCATCGAAGCGAGGAGAACCGCGACGCACGCTGCCATCGCGTTCATGAGCGCCCCAACGTCACACTCCGGACAGGGGACC
>JBKKAE010000108.1:0-2812 GCA_046714835.1 Actinomycetota bacterium
TTTGGGTCTGGTGGGCGGGGTTTTGTGTATAAGAGACTGGCGCCCTTGGGGGCCGACTGCAACCGTGCGAACATCCTCCCGTGCAGGACGAACACGCCCATCTCGCCGACGTCGCGGCCGGCCGTCACCTGCTGCTCGCCCGGGTCTTGGCCGGCCTCACGGTGCTCGGCTTCGTGATCGGGCTCGTGTTCACGGTCCTCGCGGCATCGATCCGTCCTCCCGGCGCCGGCGACCCGCTCGGCGACATCGGCTTCGTCCTCTCGTTCGCGATGTTCCCGGTGATCGGATACGTACTGGCGATCCGCCGCCCGGAGAACTCGATCGGGTGGCTGATGCTCGGGATCGGGACGTTCTTCGGGCTGACGGCGATCCTTACTTCCCTCGGCGAGTACCTGCTCTACTCGGGCCGCCGGGGCGCGGGCCTCGTGCTGATCGCGCTCGATTCACCGAGCTGGGTCCCGATCGTGGTGCTCCCCGTCACGTTCCTCCTCCTGCTGTTCCCGGACGGGCACCTACCCTCGCCGCGGTGGCGATGGTTCGCCTGGTCGCTCGGGGTCGCACTCGCGGTGGTCTACTTCGCGATCCTTCTCGACCCGGCTCCGATGTCGGAGTCGCTGGCTCCGAAGGAACCGAACCCGCTCGGGATCGAGGCGCTCCGTTCGTTCCTGAATGCTGTCCAAGCCGTGATCCTGGTGCTTCCGATCGGGGTGATCGCATCGTTGACCGCGCTGGTGCTGCGGTTCCGGCGGTCGAATGGGGTCGAGCGGTTCCAGCTGCGGTGGCTGCTCACCGCCTCGGCCTTCGTGGCGTTGCTCTATGCCGGAGCCCTCCTAGCGTCGCTCGGGAGCTCCTGGGGCGGGGAAGGAAACCCGGGGTGGGTCACGGTGCTGCAGAACATCGTGATCCCTTCGTTCGCGTTGATCCCGATCGCGATCGGTGTGTCGATCCTGCGCTTCCGGCTGTTCGACATCGACGTTGTGATCAACAAGGCGGTGCTCTTCGGGGCCCTCGCGGTCTTCATCACGATCGTGTACGTGGCGATCGTCGTCGGCGTGGGAGCGCTCGTCGGCAGCCAGGCGAGCCCCGTGCTGTCGGCCGCGGCGGCGGCGATCGTCGCGCTCGCGTTCCAGCCGCTCCGTCGTCGGGCGCAACGACTGGCCGACCGGCTCGTCTACGGCAAGCGCGCGACGCCGTACGAGGTGCTGTCGGAGTTCTCCGAGCGGGTCGGGCAAACCTACGCGAACGAGGAACTGCTTCCCAGGATGGCGCGAGCGCTGGGAGAGGGCACCGGCGCGGCGCGAGCCGACGTGTGGGTGCGCGTCGGGGAGGAGCTCCGACCGGAGGCGACGTGGCCCGAGGACGCCGAGGCGCCGCCGCCGCGAGCGACGGCCTCGTCGGCGGAACGTGTCGCGACTGCCTCCTCATTCTTCGAACCGGTCCGTCATCGGGACGAGCTGCTCGGCGCGCTCTCGATCGAGAAGCGGGCGGGGGAGTCCGTGACGGCAACCTAGGAGAAGCTGATCCAGGACCTGGCGGCGCAGGCCGGGCTCGTGATGCGGAACGCGGCTCTGACCGAGGATCTGTTGGACACGATCGAGCAGCTCCGGACATCGCGGCAGCGGCTCGTCACGGCGCAGGACGAGGAGCGCCGGAAGCTCGAGCGCAACCTGCACGACGGCGCGCAGCAGCAACTCGTGGCGCTCACGGTGAAGCTCGGACTACTCGAGCGGCTGGTCGAGCGCGACCCCGGACAGGCGAAGATGATCGCGGGGCAACTCCAAGGAGATGCGACCGGGGCCCTCGAGGAGCTGCGGGACCTCGCCCGAGGGATCTACCCGCCGCTCCTGGCCGACCAGGGGTTGGCCGCGGCGCTCGCGTCGCAAGCGCGGAAGTCGGCGGTGCCGGTCACGATCGAGGCGGAGGGTGTGGGGCGGTACGCGCGCGAGGCCGAGGCGGCGGTGTACTTCTCGTGCCTGGAGGCACTGCAGAACGTCGCGAAGTACGCATCGGCCACGCAGGTCACGGTCTCGCTCGCCGACGGCGACGGCACGCTCCGGTTCGACGTGACCGACGACGGCGTCGGGTTCGACACGGCCTCTTCGTCGTACGGCACGGGGCTGCAGGGCATCGCCGACCGCCTCGCCGCGCTCGACGGCTCGATCGAGGTCCGCTCGGCCGTGGGCGTGGGCACTACCGTGGAAGGCACCCTGCCGGTCACCGAGAGGACCGGGGTGCCGTCGACCGGCTGAGTTGCTCCATCCGATAGGGTGCGTGTTCGGCAACGGTCGCTGACGAGTCACACGGGGGGAAGTCGTGTTCGCGAAGCTCGGACGTTGGTGTTTCCGCAACAGGGGCAAGGTCGCCTTGCTCTGGCTCGCCGTCCTGATCGCGGGCGGGGCCCTCAGCGGCATGATCGGCACCGCCTACAGCTCGGAGTTCGCGCTGCCCGATGTGGAGAGCCGGCGCGGATTCGACATCCTCGATGAGCACTTCGCCGACTCGAGCGCCGGCGGCGAGGGCGGCACGATCGTCTTCCGCGCGGACCAAGGCGTCGACGACCCCGAGGTGGCGCAGGCGATGACCGCCTACTTCGACGAGATCGCGCAGATCGAGGGGATCACGCTCGTGAGCCCGTACTCGGAGGAGGGGGCCCAGCAGATCGCCGCGCAGGGTCCCGAGGCCGGGAAGATCGCCTACGCGCAGATCGGCCTGCCCCGCGAGATCACGCTGGAGGAGGCGACGGTCATCGGCACGGAGATCCGGGAGGCGATCCCCGAGATCCCCGGCGTGCAGATCGAGGTCGGCGGCGCCC
>JBKKAE010000109.1:0-5949 GCA_046714835.1 Actinomycetota bacterium
ACGGCCGAGAACTTCCGGACGATCGCCGACATCGAACGGCTCGTGGGGGGGCGGCTCACCCCCGCGTGAGACCATGGCGTACCTGCTCCAGCACCTCCTGAGCGCGGCTGCCGATCGCGACCCCGACCGCGTCGCCGTGCGCTGCCGCGGCCTGAGTCTCACGTACGTCGAGCTCGAATCCGCGGCCAACGGCGTGGCGATGACGCTCGCGGCTGCCGGCGTCCGTCGTCATGATCGTGTCGGGATCCATCTTCCGAAGTGCGTGGAGATGCTCGCGGCGGTTTACGGCGTGTTGAAGGCCGGGGCGGTATACGTGCCGTTGGACCCGCGGGCTCCCATGGCCCGGGTGGGCGCGATCGCGACCGATTGTCGAATCAGCGCACTCATCTCATCGTCCGCCGGGGCGACCTCGTTGCTCTCGGTGCTCCGCGGGAGCGACCTGCGGCTGACGATCATCGTGGGCGATGGCGAGCACCCGAGCGAGCCGATGATCCCGACCGTCCGTTTCGATGAAGCGGCATTGATGCCGGGCGAGCTGAGCGTCGCCACCATCGACGCGGATCTCGCCTACATCCTCTACACGTCCGGCTCGACAGGCGTGCCCAAGGGCGTGATGCTCTCCCATCGGCATGCGCTGACCTTCGTCCGCTGGTGTGCATCGACACTCGAGGTTGGGCCGGACGACACGCTGTCGAATCACGCTCCCTTGCACTTCGACCTCTCGGTCTTCGATATCTACCTCTCCGCACTCGTCGGTGCGACGCTGGCGCCGGTCCCCGACGAGATCGCGTATCTGGGTACCGATCTGGCCTCGTTCATCGAGCGGGAACAGGTATCGGTTTGGTACTCGGTCCCGTCGGCGCTGACTATGTTGGCCCGAACACTGCCGGGACCGGGGGCGCTTCCCAGCCTGCGGACCGTCGTCTTCGCCGGTGAGGTCTTCCCAACGAAGGAGCTCCGCAGGCTCCGCGAGTTCCTGCCAGACGCTTCTCTGTGGAACCTCTACGGACCTACTGAGACGAATGTGTGCACGTACTACCGGGTGACGGAGTTACCCGATGATCATGTCCCCATCCCGATCGGCCGCGCGTGCGAGAACACCGAGGTCTTCGCGCTTCGTGACGACGGTCAGCTGGCGGGAATCGGTGAGGAGGGCGAGCTCTTCGTTCGTGGAACGAGCGTGATGGATGGGTACTGGGAGAGACCGGAGAAGACGGCCGAGGTGCTCGTCCCCGATCCCCTTTCGGAGGGCTCCCGCGACCTGGCGTACCGAACCGGCGATCTCGTGCGTCTTCGTCCGGACGGGGACTATGAGTTCCTCGGACGCCGCGACCATCAGATCAAGAGTCGTGGGTATCGGATCGAGCTCGGTGACATCGAGGCGGCGCTGACCGCCAACCCCGCGTTCCTCGAGTCCGCCGCGGTCGCAGTACCACACGACGACTGGGGTACGGCTGTGGTGGCCTGGATCGTTCCACGGAACGGTTCGGAGGTGACGGAGCGATCCGTGCGGCGATACGTCGCAACGCTCTTACCCCGATACATGGTGCCTGCCCGCGTTGAGGTGGTCAACGCGCTCCCGAGAACCTCGAACGGGAAGATCGACCGCCAGCGTCTCCTCGAGAGCGCGACCAGTATCAGTATCAGTATCGGATGAAGGAAGGCGGTTCTTCTTGAGACGTTCGGTCGCGACCACACTTGGGTGCATCCTCCTCGGCCTCCTGATCGCTTCTCCGGCAGTGGGCCAAGCGACGGACATCCGCGTCGTGAAGGACATCACCTACATCGCCCGACCCGATGGAGCGCTCGCCCTCGACGCGTATCTCCCTCCAGGGCCGGGACCTCACCCCGCCGTTGTCGTGATCCCCGGAGGTCGATGGATGTTCATCAACAAGGGTAAGAACGACTGGCTCCCGACGCAGATCGCCGAGGGCGGGATCGCCGCCTTCGCGATCAACTACCGGCCGTCCACGGAGTCCCCCTTCCCAGCTGCCCTCGACGATGCCCAGGCGGCCGTGCGGTTCATCAGGACGCACGCGGAGCGATTCCGCATCGATCCTGCGCGGCTCGGGGCTGTCGGTGGATCAGCTGGGGGACACCTCGCTGCACTCCTCGCGACTGTAGGCGAAGGGTCGACGGACGTGGGGGCTCGGGTGCGCGTCGCGATCTCATGGTCGGGACCGATGGACCTGCCCCGGCTCTTCGACAGCCCGAACGCGAATGTCGTCAACGCCGTGAAGACGCTCTTAGCCTGCTCCTCGGGGGGGGCGTGCACCGAGGAGGCCCGTGCCGCATCCCCAATCTCCCACGTGGATGCGAGCGATGGTGCCGTCTACCTGGCGAACAGTACCGACGAGATCATCCCGGTCGCCCAGGCACACGAGATGGCCGCGACTCTCGAGCGATCCGGCGTGCCGCACCAGTTGGTTCTCCTGAACGCCGGTCACGGCCTCAGCTCCGCGGCGAGCTACAAGGGATTCGATCCCGCATTCGCTTTCCTTGCGCAATGGATCGATCCCGATACCGCGACCGGCGTCGAACCCTCGCCCAGTCCTGTGAAAGCGGGATCGACCGATCCCTCGGTCGCGCCGGACACCCACGGTGACGAGCCCATCGCCGGCGATGCGCCTGGGTCCGACGCGGGGTGGGATTGGCTTCCCGCGATCTCCGTGGCCGCGCTGGCATTGGCGACGATCGCGCTCTTGCTCACGGTCATCCTGCTGAGCCGGGCCCATCGCACCACCGTGGGCGGATCGCCACCTGATCCGAGCGTCTCCGGTGAGGAGGATCCCGCCCGACTCGTCAGCTTAGGAACGGACGAAACACGGTAGCGGTCCTCCCGGTGCCGTCAGATGGCAGGCGTCGCCCACAACGCACGAGAAGGAGTTGTCATGCCAGTAGATGTCGCTCGCCTCCAGACGATGAGCAGCTTCACGGACGATCCGAACGGCATCATCGAGCGCTTCGTGAACGTTCCGCTCGAAAGCGGGTCGACCGTGGGCGTCTTGAGTCTCCCGGTGGCAGCGCACGGAACGACGGGATGGGTGCTCACGCATTCATTCGGGCCAGAGCAACCGAACCTCAACGCCCTCGATGTTGCGATCGCTCGACGCATCGCGTCGCTGGGATCGCCCGTGCTGCGGTTCCACTGTCAGGGGTACGGTGACAGTCAACACGCAACCTTCACCCCGTCGATCGAGTCGCACATCGACGACACGGTCGACGCCACACGGGCCCTGCGCACCATCACGGATGTCCGATGCGTGGGCTTGATCGGAACCAAATTCGGTGGATCGTGCGCCCTGCTCGCTGGATCGAGGGTTTCCGCCGACCACGTCGTGATGATCGCTCCGATCGTGCGGGGCAGGCGTTTCATCCGAGAGCTCGTCAGAGCCGGAGCGATCATCGAGCTCACGAAAACAGCAGACGGTGACGCTCCGGATGCGTGGTCGGTGCTGAAGGGCGGTGGCTCGATCAGCGTGCGGGGGTCAGTCATCACCGGTGATCACTACCGATCGTTCGACGAGCTGGATCTCCGGCAAGTCCCGTCGTTCGCCAGCTCGATGCTGCTTGTCCAGGTGTCGGCCGGGACAGAACTTCGGCGCGATGTTGCAGAGCTGTCCGACCACCTTGAGAGCGGCGGCGCAACGGTGACGACATCGATCGTCAGCGATCGAGCCGCAGCGCTCCTGGGCGAACGACATTTCCGGCCGACGGTGGGAGATCTCCTCGGGGACGTCGCGGCCGAACTTCATCCGAAGATCGCGGAGCTGGTCGCCCACTGGTGTGCCACGGCCCCGTCGGATGGATCGGGTCAAGAAGGGAGGTCCGATCGATGAAGACGTTCAATGAATATCCCGTCTTCGTTCCCGTGGGGGATCACCACATCGCGGCGATCGTCACGATCCCGGATTCCGATCCTCGCGGCGTCGTGGTGTTCACGACGGGTGGTGGAGGCGCCCTCCGGAGCCAACGCTTCCGCCTCTGGACGAAGGCGGCGCGCGGGCTTGCTGAACGGGGGGTGGCATCGGTGCGTATGGAGTATCCGGGTGTCGGTGACAGCACCGGGACGCACCGTGTCGGCCTCGGATGGATGAAGCTACCGATCGACGATGTCATCGCGGTGGCCGAGTTCGCCACTTCGGTCACGGGCACGGAACATCTCGGCCTGTGCGGAAACTGCGCGGGTGCGAGGGCCTCCATCAGAGCCGTGGGATCCCTGCCCGCCTGCCGGAGCCTTGCACTTCTCTGGTTGAAGCCTCTCGCGTCGACGGACCGCGCGACGCAGCAGCGCCTCCGTTCAATCGTCCGCATGTTGCGGCGCGCGCCCGCGCCGATCAAACGCCTGATGGCCAAGGCTTACTGGGCGCGTCAGGCGCGGGCAGGTCACGGCGAGGGCGTCGCCGACACACTGCGTGCAGCCGCGGACGGTCGGGATCTGCTCTTGATCGAGACGCAGAGCGCCCTCGCGGGACAGATCCCCTCTGTCATGGACGAGCTGCGGAGCTCGAGCAATGGGAATCGGATCGAGCTTCGTCGCTTCGAGAGCACCTCGATGCAGGCCTTTGAGTCCCTCTCCGAGCAGGCGGTTGCCTTGGAGACCGTGATCGAATGGTTCGACGAATCGTTCTCCAAGCATCCTCTCGAACGCGAACAGACGACTGAGTCCGCCTCGCCAGCACCGACCGGATCACGATGAGAGTCCCACGCGGGGATCTCGCCTGGACAGATCCGAAACGGCAGGGGAAGCGACAGCCGTTCCCATTCATCGTCGCCCGTGGCCGATCAGGAACGACGTTGCTCCGGGCCATGTTCGACTCCCATCCCCAGATGGCCGTACCTCCCGAGTCCCATTTCCTCGTGACGATGGGGCGCCGTCGCCGAAGGTATGAGATCGGGACCGAGCTCGCCGTGGACCGGTTCGTCGATGACATCGCGAATCACTACGGATTCCGCCGATGGGGCCTGGATGGAGAGTCTGTCCGAACCCGCCTGATCGAAACCGGCGCTACCACCTACCCCGAGGCGATGCGCGAGGTCTTCGGCATGTATGCGGAACGGCATGGGAAAACGCGCTATGCGGAGAAGACTCCGATGAACGTGATCCACATCCCGTTCCTAGCCCGAGCGTTCCCAGAAGCCCGATTCATCCATCTCATCCGCGACGGCCGGGATGTGGCTCTGTCGTACCTCGATGCAGATTTCGGCGTCGAGTCCGTCGGCGAGGCGGCGATCTACTGGCGGCGATTCGTCCGAAAGGGACGACGCGACGGCCGGCAACTTGGGCCTCGCTACCGGGAGGTCCGATACGAGGATCTGCTCGCCGATCCGGAAACCATCTTGCGCTCCCTCTGTTCGTTCGTCGACATCCCCTACGACCCGGCGATGATGACGTACCACCGGCAGGCGGATCGTCTCCTCGAGACCACTTCGCACCCCGAACATCACGAGCGCATCCACCTCCCCCCCACCCGTGGCCTGCGCGACTGGCGTACCCAGATGGACGGAACGAACCTCGCTCTGTTCGAGGCGCTCGCAGGCGTTCTCCTCGACCAATCCGGCTACGAACGGGGCGCAGGCCCAATCCCGAGATCTACCAAGCTCAGGGCGGTGGGCGCGCACCTCTCTACGTTCGCACGCCGCCTGCGGAGGCGAGCAGCGAAAGGGGTCCGCGGCCTCCGACCCACCCCGCGCCATCGATCGCGATTGCTCCCAGCAACCAACAACCAACCACTCCCGACCAGGAGGTCTTCATGAAGGAAACGGCAGCCCTCCGACGTCGGATCCTGTCGAGGCGCGCGACCGTCGGCGTCGTCGGCCAGGGCTACGTCGGCGTCTCCCTCGCGGCGGCAGCCGCTGAAGCGGGGTTTCAGGTCACCGGCGTCGACCTCGATGAAGGCAGGATCGCCGATCTCACGGCCGGCGTTCTCTCCGTCCCCGGCGTCGATG
>JBKKAE010000110.1:0-4599 GCA_046714835.1 Actinomycetota bacterium
CGTAGTTCACGCGCTCGACCAGCTCCGTGTACGTGATCCGTGAACCCTCGCCTTCCGGCGCGATGTCGTAGCGATGCACGAAGTGCGCGTCCCACGGCTTCCCGCGCTTGCGATCGAGGTGGGAGTCCGTCTCGATCACGAACGTCGTCGGGCTGGACGCCACGCTCACCTCCGAGCGGTCGTGAAACGTGCCGTTGTCGGCGGACCCGGAGGATGTGAAGGCGGTCCCGACGGCCGCGGGACCCTCGGGAGCCTCCAGCGACAGGAGCTTGAACGTCTCGCTGCTCGCACGCTCCCCCGACCAGTCGAGATGGTTCCGCAGATCCGCGATCGTGTCGTAGACGACCTGCGGGGATGCCGCAGACGTCACCGAGGTTTGGGTTCGGTAGCCGAGCGGTCGCTGCGCCACACCCTCCCCCTAGGTCGACGCACCTGGATTGTCGCCCGGGAACCGATCGACCTCGTTCTCCCTCCAGACCTCCTCGACGTTCTCAACATTGAAGCCGTACTCGAACACGAGCGTCCCCCCGTAGGCGGCGCCGAACAGGACGAGCCCCGCCCCGATCAGGGACAGCACGAGCCACGAGAGCTGGGTCTGGCCGAACTCGAAGTTTGGGATCCGCAGTAGAAAGAGGCTGATCGCCGCCACGATCTGGGCGACGACCATCACGGTCGCGTGCCAGTTGATGGTTCGCCAGACCTGGGTGTGCTTCGCGCGACCGATCGGCCCGGTCGACTTGTTCCGGGGGATGCCCTTCCACCAGTCGAAGAAGCCGGTGATGACCGCGAGGAGGCCGACCGCGTACCCGGCCACCATCACGAAGGTGGCCGCCACGAAGAAGTCGCGCGCCTTGGGGTCGGTGGAGTCCGAGAAGTACGAGATCAGATCGAACAGAGCGGCAAGCGAGAAGCACACGATCGGGAAGTCCGTCAGCGGCGGGTGGAACGGTTTGCCGGTGAAGCCGCGCACGCCCTGGAAGCGGCGTCCCTTCAGCGACCACGCCGGACGGATCGAGTAGATCCTCCGCATACGTCCTCCCTCTCAGCGCCCGCGACGGGTCGTCCGGACCCCTCCGACGGCCCGCATCATCGCATGTCCGTGGGGCTGCGAGGGAGGCGGGTCCGGAGCTCATCGACGGAGATCGTCAGGTTGTGGCTCCCCGAGCGGAACCCCTCCAGGTCGAGGGTGACGTAGCGGAATCCGGCCTCGCGCATCGCCTGGACGACCTCCCTCCGGCGAGCGACCAGGTCCTCGAACCGTTCCGGTGGCACCTCGATCCGAGCCAGCCCCGAACCCTGATCCCGTACGCGGACGTCGCCCGAGAAACCGAGGACGCGCAGCGACGCCTCGGCCTGCTCGATCCTGCGGAGCGCCTCCTCCGACACCGGTACACCGTAGGCCAATCGCGAGGCGAGACACGCGGCCGCCGGCTTGTCCCAGGTCTCGAGGTGGAGATCCCGCGCGAGCGCTCGGACCTCGTGCTTCCCCAGTCGGGCTTCCACGAGCGGGAACCGAGCACCGCGGTCTCGCGCCGCGCGCTGGCCGGGCCGATGATCCGCGAGATCGTCAACGTTCACGCCGAGCAGGATCGTCCGGCTGCTGAGCAGCGGGTCGGACATCACGGCCTCCAGCAACGCTTCCTTACAGAAGGCGCAGCGGTCGGATCCGTTCGAACGGTATCGAGGGTCCTCCAACTCCGCGGTGCGGACCACACGGAGAGGCAGGTTCTGGGCGTCCGCGAACCGGATCGCCGCCGCGAGCTCGTGCCGGGGTAGGGACGGCGAGTCCGCGATCACCGCGCGCATATCGTCCCCATGCACATCCCGAGCGACGACCGCCAGAAGCGAGCTGTCGACGCCGCCGGAGAACGCCACCGCGGGGTCCGGGATACCGCTCACGATCCGCCGGAGCCCGGCGATCTTGTGCCGTGCCGCGCGGAGGTCGAGGGCCACCGGCGAAGTCTAGCCCCGGTCCCCACGTCGCTCCCGTTAGCATCCGAGCCTTGGAGGAGCCGCCCTGATCCGAGCCGATGTTCGGCCGATCCTGGTGTCGCGTGCGACCGCCGAGCCGGTGCGAGCCGTCGCGGAGCAGCTCCCCCGACGCTCGCCACCACGAGACCGCGAACCTGATCGTGGTCAGACCGTCCCCCAAGCGCGACGGGACGGTCGCGGTCGTGTCCGCAGGCACGTCGGACCTTCCAGTGGCCGAGGAGGCCGCGGTCACCGCGGAAGCGTTCGGGCTCTCGGTCGAACGGATAACGGACGTTGGGGTCGCCGGCGTCCACCGCCTTCTCGAGCGGGTCCCGACCCTCGCGCAGATGGATAGCGTCATAGTGGTCGCCGGGATGGAGGGCGCGCTGCCCTCGGTCGTCGCCGGCCTCGTCCCGGCTCCCGTGATCGCGGTGCCGACGCGTGGGCTACGGCGCGACATTCGATGGCCTCGCAGCGCTTCTCGGCATGCTCAGCTCCTGCGTCCCCGGGATCGTCGTGGTCAACATCGACAACGGCTTGGGGGCGGCGATGGCGGCCCATCGCATGATCCGGCGATGAGGGTTGCCTACTTCGACTGCCGCCCCGGTATCAGCGGGGGGGCCGCTTTGGCGGCGCTGCTCGACGCCGGCGCCGACGTCGCGGACCTCGCAGATCGCCTCGACGTCCTCGGGGAGATGGTTCCCGGATCAGGGTCGAGGATGCGATGGTCGGCGTCTTTCGCGCCCGGACGATCACGATCGACGGCGGCGGCGAGCCGGTGGGACGCGGACTCGGCGACATGGAAGCGCTGATCACGGCCGCCTCCCTTCCTGATGCGGCTCGTGACCTGGCGCTCGGGGTCTACCGTCGTCTCGCGGAGGCGGACGCGCGCGTCCACCGATCGGAACACGCCGCCGTTCAGTTCCACGAGGTCGGGTCGCTGCGGTCGTTCGTCGGGGTCATCGGCACCGCGCTCGCGTTGGATGATCTCGGGATCGAGCGGATCGTCGCCTCTGCGATGCCGTTCGGGCGCGGGACGGCGGAGACGGCCCACGGCCGTCTCCCGGTCCCCGCACCCGCCACGCTCGAGCTGCTGCGTGGGATCCCCGTGGAACCGCAGGACCCCGAGGGTGAGCGTGACGCCGACCGGCGCGGCGATCCTCGCGGTCGCAGCCTCTGGCTTCGGGGCAGCCCCGCCGATGACGATCGAGAGCATCGGCTACGGGACGGGTGGACCAAGGCCCCACGCTGTCCTCCTCCGGGTGATCGTGGGCGAGGGCGCACACGGCGAGATCTCCGCCGAGGGAACCAACGCGAGGGCGGCGCTGCCAACTGACTGATCGGCATTTCCTGGGGGCTTGCCCGCAGCGGCACCTGGCGGCTAGGGTCCGCCTCCTGAACGGCTGAGAAGAGAAGGAGTGACAGCGGGATGGACACCTACATGGTCGTGCTGCGGGTCGTGCACATCCTTGCGGGGGTCTTCTGGGTGGGCGCAGCCTTCACCGTCATCCTGTTCATCCAGCCGACGGCACGCGAGGTGGGTCCGGCGGCGGCGCCGTTCATGATGCATCTGGCGGGACGCAAGCGCTTGATCGACGTCGTGTTGAGCGCGGCGGGCCTCACGGTCCTGGCGGGCCTCCTGATGTACTGGCGCGTCTCGGGCGGGCTCGACCCGGACTGGATCGGCTCGACTCCCGGCATCTCGCTCACGATCGGCGCGCTCTGCGCGATCGCCGCCCTCGCGATCGGTGGCTCGATCGTCCGCCCCTCGATCAGGGCGACCGTCGCCATCGGGCAAGCGGTGGGAGCGAGCGGCGGCCCTCCGACCCCCGAGCAGGCCGCCCAGCTCCAGGCCCTCCAGCGTCGAGGCCACGCCGCCGGTCAGGTGATCGTCCCGCTGTTGGTCGTCGCCGTGATCGGGATGGCCGCCGCCCGCTACCTGTAGAGCGGCACTACCTGCGGAGGCGTGGGAAGAACCTGCCGGTGCGCGCGGCATATGCGTCGTAGTCGGCCCCGTGTCGACGGCGCATCTCAGCCTCCTCCTCCCGAGCCCACGTCGTGATGAACTTCGGACCCCAGAGCGAGTTGTAGGAGATGAAAACGAGAACGGCGAGGTAGTTCAGCGTCAACAAGAACAGGCCGACAGGGAGCAGCAGGAACTGGATGTAGAAGGGATGCTGCACGTACCGGTGGAGGCCCGTGGTCATCAGCTCTCGCTCCTCAGCTGCCAATCGATAGACCCGGACAGCGAGCTTCCGGCCGACACCGATCAGGATGGCGAGGCATCCGGCAGAGATGACGATCCCCGCGATCTGGAGTGTCAGGTCCGGGCCCGCGAAGAACGAGAGGCCCGGCGAGTAGAGGACCCCGATCCCGCCGGATAGGCCGTCGATGACGAACACGAGCGGGATACCGATGGTGACGGTCATCGCCGCGACGTGCCAGACGCGGGTCCCGTTGCTTTCCACCTCGGAACGCTCCCGTTCGGCCTCTCGGCGTCCCGCCTCCGTCTGGCGGGTGGTTTCCCAGCGCACGATCAACACCCAGAAGATCAAGACGCACCCCCAGATGACCGCGACGAGCACCGACACGGCTTCGATCGGCAACACGCGCTATCCCCCCATCACC
>JBKKAE010000111.1:0-6783 GCA_046714835.1 Actinomycetota bacterium
GCGCCAGCCCCCGTGCGGATCCTCCTTCATCACCCAGCCTCGCTGCTCCTCGAGCTTCCTGGCCTGGGCCGCCGTGTAGAAGGGACCGATGAACTTCGTGGGCTTGCGGAAGGCGGGGTCGTTCGGACGCACCCTGGTCAACGTGAGCACCGTGGCGACCGGACGCTCCATCCCGCGCTCGAAGAACACATCCCCGATCGTCACCTGCAGCAGGTAGCCGATCAGCCCCTGGCTCTCCGCACCGCAGACATCGAGCGGCATGGGGGAGACCGTCTGGGCGGCAGCCTCCTGTTGGATCAGGATCCGGCCGACCTGGGGACCGTTCCCGTGGGTGACCACGACCTCCCAGCCCTCCGCCGCGATGTCGGCGATCTGCTCGGCCGCGGCGCGGGCCGCTCGGTACATCTCCTCGAACGTGTCGTCCGCGCCGCGTCGGAGCAGCGCGTTGCCGCCGAGCGCGACGACGACGCGTTCCATGTTCGGCGGGCTCCCTTCACCGGTCCGTTCGAGCTAAGGCCGCGGGGAGAGCACGGGCTTCAGTACGTCGAGCAGCTGCGGAGAATCCGGGAGCACCTCGAGGTCGTAGCGAACCCGGACGGCGGGCTTGCTGATGTCGATCACGTGCCGCAGGTCGATCGGGGTTCCGATCACGACGAGGTCGACCTCGGCCGCGTCGATGATCTTCGCCATCTCGTCGAGCTGACCCTGGCTGTAACCCATCGCGGGAAGGACCGCGCCGACGTCGTACTTCTCGAACGTCTCGGCGATCGTGCCCACCGCCCACGGCCGGGGATCCACGATCTCGGTCGCGCCGAACCGCTGCGCGGCCACCACACCGGCGCCGATCTTCATCTCGCCGTGCGTGAGCGTCGGGCCGTCTTCGATCACGAGCACCCGCTTGCCGGCGATCGCATCGGGGTCGTCCACCGTCACATCGGAGTTCGCCTTGACGACCGTCGCCGTCGGGTTCGTATCCGCGATCGTCGCCTCGAGCTGAGCGACCTGCTCGGGTGTCGACGAATCCATCTTGTTGATCAGGACGACGTCGGCGCGACGGAGGTTCGCCTCCCCGGGGTGGTACCGCGTTTCATGGCCGACCCGGAGCGGATCGACGAGCGCGATGTGGACATCGGGAAGGTAGAAGGGAAGATCGTTGTTGCCCCCGTCCCATAGGAGCACGTCGGCCTCGGCCTGCGCTTGCTCGAGGATGCCGGCGTAGTCCACACCGGCGTAGATCACGGTCCCGCTCGCGATATGCGGCTCGTACTCCTCACGCTCCTCGATCGTGCAGTGATGTCGGTCGAGGTCCTCGAGCTCCGCGAACCGCTGCACGCGCTGAGCGGTCAAGTCCCCGTAGGGCATCGGGTGTCGCACCGCCACGACCTTCTTCCCCGCCTCTTTCAAGGTCGCGGCGACGGCACGGGTGGTCTGGGACTTCCCGACGCCGGTCCGCACGGCCGTCACCGCCACGGTGGGTATTGCCGGCTTCAGCATGGTGGCGTCGGGTCCGAGCAGCAGGAAGTTGGCCCCGGCCGCGAGCGCTTCGCTCGCCTTGTGCATCACGTGCTCATGCGAAACGTCGGAATACGCGAACACCACGTCGTCGACGTCCAGCTGACGGATCAGACGTGGGAGCTCGTCCTCCTCGTAGATCCGGATGCCGTCGGGGTAGCGATCCCCGGCGAGCGCCGCCGGGTACGTGCGGTCGTCGATGTAGGGGATCTGCGTCGCGGTGAACGCGACGACCTCGCTCAAGGGGTCGTTACGGTAGACGACGTTGAAGTTGTGGAAGTCGCGGCCCGCGGCTCCCATGATCAGGACACGACGCGGCATGGCCGGGGTCCTTTCAGGAGGAGGGTGGTGTGATGCGCGGACAGATGCGGAAGCGCCCGCTCTTCAGGAACGACTGTAGCCCAACCCGGCCTGGGCTGACCTAGACTCCTGCCCTCGTGGCGGAGGAAGGACCGAGGAGCGGATCGGCAGTCAAGAGTGTGTTCGCCGACGTGCGGACATCGCTCACCGCGCTCGGAAGCTCCTTCCGATCACCCGACATAGCGAAGGCACTGGCCGCCTACGTCGCGTTCACGATCACCGAATGGGCCGCGTTCATCGCGTTGATCGTGTATGCCTATGAGGACGGCGGCAGCGTGATGGTCGGCCTCGTGAGCCTCCTGCAGCTGATCCCCGCCGCGCTCCTCGCGCCGATCGGATCCGTCCGCGGGGATCGACATCGCCGCGAGCGGGTGCTGCGCCTCGCGTACGCCGCGCTCACCGCCACGACGGCGCTGGCAGCGGTCGCGCTGCTCATCGACGCGCCCTCGCCGCTCGTCTACGCGTCGGCCACCACGGCCGGATGGGTGATCACCCTCGTCCGTCCGACGCACGCCTCCCTTCTCCCTCGCCTGGCTCGCACACCGGAGGAGCTGTCGAGTGCGTATGCCGCGTCGGGGCTGCTGGAGAGCTCGAGCATCCTCATGGGACCACTGCTCGCCGGAGCACTGTTGGGTCTGGCGCCCGGATCCATCTCAGGGCCCGGCGTCGTGGACGCGACGCTCGCCGTGTTGCTCCTCATCGGTACCCTGAGCGTCGCCTCGATCCGGGTCCGGACCGAGCCCGCGCACGGCGGTGGGAACTCCGGCGTCCGGGTGGTCGCCTCGGAGGCAGTGCTCGGGATCCGAGCGGTTGCGCGCGACCGTCGATCGCTGCTCTTGGTCACGACGATGGGGCTGGCGATGGTCCAGCTCGGGTTCGTCGACGTGTTGATCGTGATCCTTGCCTTCGACATCGTCGGAACCGGGGACGCCGGTGTCGGTTTCCTGACCGCCTCGATCGGGGTCGGCGCCGTCGTGGGGGCGGCGCTCGCGATCGGCGTCGCGGCGCGGTGGCGCTCGTCCCGCTCGTTCCGGTGGGGGGTCTCGTGGAGCGGGATCTCGATCGCCGGGATCGCCGCCCAGCCCGCCCTGGCAGGCGTCTTCCTGGCGATGAGCGGGGCGGGTGGGGCGCTTGCCGATGTGAACGGGCGCGTGATGCTGCAGCGACTGATCCCCGACAAGCAGCTCTCGAGGGCCTTCGGTGTCCTGGAATCGCTCTACATGGCCGGCGAAGGTGTGGGGTCCTTCCTCGCCTCGCTCCTCGTGGTGGCGCTCGGTCCCCGGTGGACCTTGCTGATCGCAGGCGTGCTCCTGCCTTCCGCGGCCCTGCTGGGTCGCCGAGCCCTCGTTGCACTCGACGTCGGGGTCCGCATCCCCTCGGAGGAGATGGAGCTCCTGCGCTCGACGCGGCTCTTCGCCCCGCTCCCGACGCCGATGCTCGAGCGTCTCGCGAGGAACCTCATCCCGATCTCGGTGCCGAACGGAACCGTGGTGATCACGCAGGGCGAGGCCGGCGATCGCTTCTACGCGATCGTCGAGGGCACCGTCGAGGTCCTCGAAGGGGGGCGCCCTGTCGCGACACTCGGCCCAGGCGGATCGTTCGGCGAGATCGCGTTGATCCGCGACGTGCCGAGGACGGCGACGGTCGTCGCAACGACCGAGACCAGGCTCCTCGCCCTCGACCGTGACGAGTTCCTCCGCGCGATCACCGGCCACGAGGCCGCGTCGGATGCAGCCCACGGAGTGGCCACGGAGCGGCTCGACGAGCTCGAGGCCGGCAGAGACGGCTAGCGACGGCCTTCGTTCCCCTCTCGGGCATCCCGCCCTACACTCCGGCCCATGACGGCCTGCCCGAGCTGCGGCACCGAGAACGCCGAGGGTGCGAAGTTCTGCTCGGAATGTGGAGCGGCCCTCTCCGAGCGGGTTCCGGTTCGCGAGTCTCGCAAGACCGTCACGGTGCTGTTCTGCGACGTCGCTGGCTCGACCTCCCTCGGGGAGCGGCTCGATCCCGAGTCCCTTCGCCACGCGATCGAGCGGTACTTCGACCAGATGGCGGCGGTGCTCGAGTCGCATGGGGGGACGGTCGAGAAGTTCATCGGCGACGCGATCATGGCTGTCTTCGGAGTTCCACAACTTCACGAGGACGACGCCGTCCGGGCGGTGCGGGCGGCGGTCCAGATGCGGGAGGCACTCATCGACCTCAACCGCGATCTGGAGAACGAGTTCGGCGTCTCCATCGAGGTTCGGACGGGGGTCAATACCGGAGAGGTCATGGCGGGCGATCGCGCGGCAGGCCAGCGGCTCGTGACCGGCGACGCCGTGAACACCGCCGCTAGGCTGGAGCAGGCGGCCGGCGCCGGGGAGATCTTCATCGGGGAGCGCACATTCGAACTCGTTCGCGATGCGGTCGAGGCCGAGCCGGTCGATCCGCTGGCCCTGAAGGGCAAGGCCGAAGCCGTGGGCGCCTACCGGTTGCTCTCGGTCCAGGAGGGCGCCGCCGGGCACGAGCGCAGGCTCGATGCGCCGATGATCGGACGTGAGCGGCAGCTCCGAACGCTCCTCGACGCCTTCGAGGGCGCGGTCGGCGACTCCACCTGCCACCTGTTCACGGTGCTCGGCCCAGCCGGCATCGGTAAGTCCCGCCTCGTCCGGGAGTTCGGATCGCACGTCAAGGGATGTGCGGCAGTCCTCTCGGGCCGCTGCCTGTCCTACGGGGAGGGCATCACGTTCTGGCCGGTCACCGAGATGGCGATCCAGGCGGCCGGCATCGGGGAAGGCGATCCGCCCGGCCAGGCGCGAGACGCCCTCCGGCGCGCCCTCGGCGATGCGCCCGAGGCGGAGGCGATCGCCGCTCAGCTCGCGGACCTGCTCGGGATCGACGGCGGCGGCCCGGTGGAGGCGTCGTGGGCGATCCGGCGGTTCCTGGAAGCATTAGCTCGCCAGCGGCCAGTGGTCGCGGTGCTCGATGACATCCACTGGGCGGAGCCCACCCTTCTCGATGTGATCGAGCACATCGCCGATTGGTCCCGCGACGCGCCGATCCTGCTCCTGTGCATGGCCCGGCCGGAGCTGCTCGAGGACCGTCCGGGATGGGGCGGCGGCAAGCGGAACGCGACGAGCGTGCACCTCGAACCGCTCTCGGAGCCCGAGGCCGACGCGCTGATCGAGAACCTGCTGGGTCACCCGGCCCTCACCCCAGAGATCCGCGAGCGGATCCGCGCGGCCGCGCAGGGCAACCCTCTGTTCGTGGAGGAGATGCTCGGGATGCTGCTCGACGACGGCGTCCTCGTCCTGAAGGAAGACGAGTGGGTCGCGACCGTCGACCTCACCACGGTTCAGGTCCCGCCAGCGATCTCCGCGCTGCTCGCGGCGCGCCTGGACCGACTCACGGGCGACGAGAGGTTCGTGCTCGAAGCGGCATCGGTCGTGGGCGAGGTCTTCGAACCGGAGGCGATCCGGGCGCTGGTGCCCGATCTCATCCGTCCCCAGGTCGCGGACCTGCTCGGCGGCCTGTTGCGGAAAGACCTCGTGCGCCCGAGCTCGTCCGACGTCGGCGCGCGAGAGGCGTTGCGGTTCCGTCACATCCTCCTCCGCGACGCCGCCTACGACGCGCTCCCCAAGGCGGAGCGTGCGTCACTCCACGAGTCGTTCGCGGGACACTTGCAGGAGACCCTCGGCGCCCGGAGCTCGGAGTTCGACGAGTTCATCGGGTATCACTTCGAACACGCCCATCGCCTCCAGTCGGAGCTCGGCTTGCGCGACGACCATACTGCAGCGATCGGGCGGAAAGCCTTCGAGCATCTCGGCGCAGCCGGCCGGCGAGCCTTCCAACGGGGCGATGCGGGAGCGGCTTCCAACCTGCTGGGGCGAGCGGTCGAGCTCGTGCCCGCTGATGACCCCGAGCGCTTGAGGATCGGATCCGAGCTGGGACAGGCGCTGACCGAGTCGGGCTCGATCGCGGGCGGTACCGCCGTGCTCCAGGCGACCCTGGAGGACGCTCGGACCGCCGCCGACGAGGTCGCGGCAGGGTACGCAGAGTGCTTCCTGTGGATCGCGCGGGTCTTGGCGGACCCGGAGGTCGATGTCGACGAGTGGGAAGCAGCCGCGGACAGACTGATCGCCTTGTTCGAAGGGATCAGTGACCGACGGGGTGCCGCCCTGGCCTGGATGCAGAAGTCCTACGCGTCGTGGTTCCGCCTGCGGCTGGAAGACTCTGGCGCCGCGGCCGAACAGGCGATCGAGCATGCTCGCGCGGCCCACGACACCTATGTCGAGAGCGAGATGCGCGGGCACTACATGGCAACGATCGGGCTAGGACCCACGCCCATCGACGAAGCACTACCGATGCACGAACGGACGCTCGAGGATGCACGCGCCCGCGGTGATCGAAGGCTCGAACAAACCGCTCTCAGGGGCCTGGGCGCGATGCACGCATTCCTCGGACACTTCGAGGAAGCGAACGACCTCGTGGCCGAGGGCCGGGTGATCCAGCAGGAGCTCGGACTGGTGATGGAGTACTGGGCGGGATCGCAGCTGGCTGGGCACGTGGCCCAGCTGGAAGGAGACCTCGATCGAGCGGCCCGGGAGCTCCGCGACGGGTGCGAGCACCTCGAGGCGATGGGAGAGACGGCGTTCCTGTCGACGAACGCGGGCGCACTCGCTTTGGTTGAATCGCGTCGCGGGGACCGAGGGGAAGCGGAACGCTGGCTCCGAGTTGCGGAACGCACCGCCGCGCCTGGGGACATCGCCTCGCAGGTGTGGATCGAGCTCGCCCGCGGCATGTTGCGCGCTCCTGACGGCGACGATGCCGCCGCACCGCACCTGCGCGAGTCTCTGCGTCTGATGGACGAGACCGACTCCCCGCTCTGGCGGGCCGAGGCGCGGCTCCACGTCGCGAACACGCTCGGCCCGA
>JBKKAE010000112.1:0-4868 GCA_046714835.1 Actinomycetota bacterium
ATCTGCGACAGGTCACTCCTGCGGAGCTGGCCGACCTGCTCGGCAACGGCCCGGTGGGCGTCGCGATCCACGAGGAGGCCGACGAGCTGGTCGGCCTGGGGGTCTCGGCGGGGGGCGCGCAGGCCGCCTACGCCGCGCTCGACGGACCCGGCCCGGTCGGCGAGCGGCTCGCCGATCCCGGCACCCCCAAGTGGACGCACGACGCGAAGGCCCTCGAGCGGGTCACCCTGCGTGCCGGCGCCCTCCTCGAAGGCGTGGCGTTCGACACGATGCTGGCCGGCTACCTGCTCGACCCTGGCTCTGCGGACTATCCCCTCGCCTCGCTCTCGGAGCGTCATCTGGGCATCGACCTCTTCGGCGCCGAGGAGGAGGACGCTGAGGGGCAGCTCTTCACCGAGGACCCCTGGCGGCGCGTCGCCTCCGAGGCAGCCGCGGTAGCGCTCCTCGCGCCGGTCCTGGAGGAGCAGATCGACCGACAGGGTCTGCGGCCCCTCCTCGAGGACGTGGAGCTGCCGCTCGCCTCCGTGCTCGCCCGGATGGAGGCCCGCGGCGTCCGGCTCGACGTGCCCTATCTCGAGGAGATGGGGGAGTCGGTCCGGGACCGGATGGCGACGCTCAAGGCCGAGGTGTTCCGGCACGCCGGGGAGGAGTTCAACCTGAACTCGCCGCCGCAGCTCCGGGCGATCCTCTACGACCAGCTGGGTCTCCAACCCGGGAAGAAGACGCCGAAGGGCGAGCTCTCCACGGATGCGAGCGTCCTGGAGAAGCTCCGCGACGCCCACCCCATCGTCGACGCCCTACTGTCGTGGCGCGAGCTGGACAAGCTGAACTCCACCTACCTGGAGGCGCTGCCGAAGCTGGTGGACCCGAAGGACGGTCGGCTCCGCACGTCGTTCAACCAGACCGTGGCCGCCACAGGACGACTCTCCTCCTCCAACCCGAACCTGCAGAACATCCCGATCCGGTCCGAGCTCGGGCGCCAGATCCGCCGCGCCTTCATCCCGGGCGCGGACGACCAGATCCTGCTGGTGGCCGACTACTCGCAGATCGAGCTCCGGATCCTCGCGCACCTGTCCGGCGACGAGGGGCTCCGTACCGCGTTCGACTCCGGCCTCGACATCCACGCCGCAACCGCGGCGACCGTCTTCGACCTGCCGCCGGAGCACGTCGACGCGGAGATGCGTCGTCGGGCGAAGGCCGTCAACTACGGACTGGCCTACGGGATGAACGCCTGGGGACTCGCGACTCGGTTGGGCATCACGCCCGACGAGGCCCAGGAGTTCATCGACGCCTACTTCGAGGGCTTCCCGGCGATCAAGGAATACCTCCACCACCAGGTCGATCGGGCGACGGTCGACGGGTTCACGGAGACCCTCCTCGGACGGCGCCGGTACATCCCGGAGCTGCAGGCCGCCAACCCGCGGATCCGCGATCTCGGTCGCCGGCAGGCGCTGAACGCACCGATCCAGGGAAGCGCCTCGGACGTCTTCAAGGTCGGGATGATCGCGGTGGACAGGGCCCTCCGCGAGCAGCCCGAGCTCTCCTGCCACATGCTGCTCACGGTGCACGACGAGCTGGTCTTCGAGGTGGCCAAGGACCGGGCCGAGGAGGCCGTCGACCTGATCCGAGATCGGATGGAGCACGCGGTCGAGCTCGACGTCGACCTCAGGGCGGACGTCGGTGTCGGCGCGAACTGGTCGGAGGCCGCTCCCGAGGGTCACTGAGGCTCGCGCAGCGGGCCGCCGGCCGATTGACGGCGTTTGCGCTGGTCACCTACCCTTCCTACGGGTCGCGGATCGCTCGCGTCCCGCGTCGCAAATCCCAACCCGCGATGCGGTGAGCCCCGCGCGCCAGAAGGAGACCCACCGCATGAGTGATATCGAGACCACGACCGAGGAAACACCGGAGACGACCGAGGTTGTCGAAGAGCCGACCGAGGCAGCGGATCCGGAAGCACCCGAGACGAGCACCACGGAGACCGCCGACGCGGCAGTACCCGAGCAGCCGGGATCGGCAGCACCCGCTCCCGGCGAGACGACCCCCGTGGTCGCCACGCCCGAGCCCGTCGGCGAGGATTACACGCCCGAGGAGCTCATCCAGGCCATGGAGGCATCGCTCCGCGATTTCAAGGACGGCGACATCATGGAGGGCGTCGTCGTCAAGATCGACCGCGACGAGATCCTCCTCGACATCGGCTACAAGTCCGAGGGCGTGATCCCGTCCAAGGAGCTGTCGATCCGCCACGACGTCGATCCGAACGAGGTCGTCAAGGTCGGGGACCGGATCGAGGCGCTCGTCCTGCAGAAGGAGGACAAGGAAGGTCGTCTGATCCTGTCCAAGAAGCGTGCCCAGTACGAGCGCGCCTGGGGCCGGATCGAGGAGACGATGGCGTCGGGTCACACGATCAAAGGCCCCGTCATCGAGGTGGTCAAGGGCGGCCTGATCCTCGACATCGGGCTCCGCGGCTTCCTGCCCGCCTCGCTCGTCGACCTCCGCCGCGTCCGTGACCTCTTGCCGTACATCGGGACGGAGCTCGAGTGCAAGATCATCGAGCTCGATCGCAACCGGAACAACGTCGTGCTGTCGCGTCGCGCGTTCCTCGAGGAGTCGCAGTCCGAAGGCCGCAAGAAGTTCCTCGAGAACCTGCAGAAGAGCGAGCGTCGCAAGGGCACGGTCTCCTCGATCGTGAACTTCGGCGCGTTCGTCGACCTCGGCGGCGTGGATGGCCTCGTGCACGTGTCCGAGCTGTCCTGGAAGCACGTCGATCACCCGAGCGAGGTCGTCGCCGTCGGGCAAGAGGTCGAGGTCGAGGTTCTCGATGTGGACCTCGAGCGCGAGCGTGTGTCGCTGTCGCTGAAGGCCACCCAGGAGGACCCCTGGAAGGAGTTCGAGCGCCGCTACAAGGCGGGGGAGGTCATCCCCGGTCAGGTGACCAAGCTCGTGCCGTTCGGGGCGTTCGTGCGCGTGTCGCAGGGCATCGAAGAACTCGTGCACATCTCGGAGCTCTCTCACGAGCACATCGACACCCCGGAGTCCGTGCTGTCCGTCGGCGACGAGGTCCAGGTGAAGGTCGTCGACGTGGACGTATCGCGTCGGCGCGTGAGCCTGTCGATGCGACAGGTGACGCCCGCTCCGGCCAAGCAGACCGAGATCGAGGTGGAGCCCGAGCCCGAGCGCGGCCCGGCGGAGCCACTCGTCCCGACCGTCCAGGTACCGCAGGCGGTGCTCGACGCGGTCGCGGAGTCGGATGCGACACAGGCCGAGGCACCACCGGCCGAGTCACCGCCCGCGGAGGCCGCTCCGACGGAGGCCGCTCCGATGCAGGCGGAGGCCGACGCTCCGACGCCGACACCGGCGGTGGAGCCGGCCCCCGTGGTGGAGTCGGCGACCGTCGTGGAGCCGGCGACCGTCGTGGAGCCGGCGCCCGAAGCGGAGGCCCCCGCGCCAGAGGCACCCGCTGTGGCTGCCCCCGACGAGACGCCCGAGACGCCCGCGACCGACGAGGAGGTCTCCCTGGAGGCGATCCTCGAGGACCTCAAGCGCCGAGAGGGCCGATCGGAGTAGGGGTGCCGTCGTGCTCCTCGTCGGCCTGACCGGCGGCATCGGCTCCGGGAAGTCGACGGTCGCCCGCCTGCTCGAACGGCGTGGCGCCGCCGTGATCGACGCGGACCAGCTCGCGCGGGAGGCGGTGACGAAGGGGACGCCCGGGTTCGACCGAGTGGTCGAAGCGTTCGGTCGAGGGGTGGTCTCGCCCGACGGCGAACTGGATCGCTCCGCCCTCGCGAACCGGATCTTCTCCGATCCGGCGCAGAAGGCGATCCTGGAGGCGATCGTGCATCCAGAGGTCGCACGGCGCTTCAGCGACCAGGTCGAAGCCTTCCGCGCGACGGACCGGATCGTCGTCTACGTCACACCGCTGCTCGTGGAGCTCGGGCTCGCCCCGGCCTTCGACGTGGTGGTCGTCGTCACGGCGTCCCCACATCTGCGGGTCTCGCGCGTCGCGTCGGATCGAGGCCTGTCGCCCGACGAGGTCCGTGGCCGGCTCGCCGTGCAGGCGACCGATGAGCAACGTGCCGAGGTCGCGGACGTCCTGATCGACAACGACGGCTCCCTGTCCGACCTCGAGCCGCAGGTCGATCGCCTCTGGGGGGACCTGCGGACGCGCGCCGGCGCATGAGGCGCGGCTATCCTCAGCTCATGCGGTTCCGGGCGGTCTTCTTCGACGTCGGGGAAACGCTCGTGCACGTCGATCCGTCGTTCGTGGAGCTGTTCGTCACCGTGCTCGCCGGCGCCGGCCACGAACGTTCCGAGGGCGACGTACGAGAGGCGTCGGCGCACATCTATGCGAGGTTCTCCGAAGCCGCTCGTGACGGATCGATGTGGACGACGTCACCTGAACGTTCCCGCGAGTTCTGGACTTCCGTCTACGACCGGATGCTCGCGGAGCTCCGGGTCGAAGAGGTCGACGGCTTGACCACCACCCTCTACCGGGAGTTCACGCGGCGGGAGAACTACGTCCTGTTCGACGACGTGCGCCCGACGATCGCGGCGCTGGGAGCCGATGGGCTCCTGCTCGGCATCGTGTCGAACTTCGAGGCATGGCTCGAAGAGTGGTTCGGTATCCACGAGCTCGTCGAGATCTTCCCCATCCGTGTGATCTCAGGGATCGAGGGGATCGAGAAACCGGATCCGCGGATCTTCCAGCTCGCGTTGGAGCGAGCGGGGGTGGATGCGGCCGAGTCGGCGTACGTCGGCGACAACCCGGAGTTCGACGTGGATCCGCCGGCGGCGCTCGGGATGTTCCCCGTCCTGATCGACCGCCGGGATCGCTTCCCCGACCATGCCGGCCCACGCGTGACCGACCTCCG